>JABDMI010000028.1 GCA_013001575.1 Gammaproteobacteria bacterium | reverse complement strand
ATCGTGACATGGATTTCACCGCCGTATTTTGTGTCAGTGATTTGATTGCGATTGGAGCCATTCGAGCCTTTAATAAACATGGCCTGAATGTACCGGAAGATATTTCTGTGGCCGGTTTTGATGACATTCCGAGGTCAACTTATATCAATCCGGCTTTAACAACCGTTAAACAAGATACCCAGCATGCCGGAGAATTGTTGGTGGATGCCTTGATCGCCTTGATCCATGACGAGGAACCCAGTCAGATTCGATTATTGGAGCCAAGCTTGATCAAACGGGATTCAACCAAAATTCTTTTTGCCTGAAATTAAACTTCTTAGTGTTGTTCTTCAACTCTGGTCCACGCAATTGCCGAGATCGCAAGACAAATAGCACAGATAAAAAACAAATAATCTTTATCAACCAGTCGACTCACGATAAGCCCGACAGCCAGACTGGAGATCAGTTGTGGCAAGACCACGGATAAATTGAAAATACCCATGTACAAACCCATGCTTTCGCGTTTAACCTGTTGCGATATGATTGCAAAAGGCAAACTGATGGTTGAGGCCCAGCCGATCCCCAATAGCATCATAAATGCATAAAGAGCATAGCGGGTATCTGCAAATAACCAGATCAGCGCATAGGCAACGGCCATACTCGCAATACACTTTCTGTGAATTTTAACTCTGCCGTATTTTTCTGCCAGAGGCTGCAAAACCAGAACCGGAAGTATGGCTGACACAGCACTCATGATCAAAAACGAAACGCCTATCGTCCTACCGAGCATGTCTGGCTCAGTGCCTTTTAATTCAGGAAATTTGAACTCCAGCCACGGGTACATATAAATGAACATAGACTGCACGCCAATCCAGGTGAAGCCGTGTGCAGCTAAAACCCTTTGAAAAGCTACTGCATTTTTTTGTTCAGGAGTATCGTCCTTTGGCTTGGCCAACAAGGTTTGCGCCACCAGTATTGCCGTTACAATTGCACAAAACCATTCTGCATAATAATGTTCATGTTCAATCTCGAGAAAGCGCAGACCCAATGCATATAAGGAATAAAACAAAAAACCCCACAAAGGTTTGATTGACATGAAGGTTTGCTTAAAGTCAAAAGGCACATGCTCGCCACTGTTAGCGGAATCTAATAATTCACGAGGTTCTTGTACAAAAAATGTAGGGATGATTGAAAATAATAAAACTAGTCCCGCGCCGAAATAGATTAAAAAATAATTGCCCAACCAGGCACCGATGAAATAGGCCAAAACCCCGAATGAACCTGAAATGGTTTGCATCCAGGTGTAGCCACGTACACGTTCTTCACCTTCAGGAGTTACATCGGCAATAATTGAGCGAGTCGGGTTAAAACTGATATTGATAGACACATCCAGTGTCAATACCACGATCAATGCAATTCCAAGTATTCCGATGGCATCAATTTGTGCATTGATAATGTCTAGATTTGGCAGCGCCAGTAGCATCAAACTGCAAAGTACGCCGCCAATCAAAATAAACGGCCGCCGCCTGCCCTTCCAGAACCAGACTCTATCGCTGATGAAACCGATGATTACCTGTCCAAAGATGCCGGCAAGTGGGCCTGCTGCCCAGACCAGACCAATCTCTTCGATGGCAAGATTATATTTTGTGGAAAGTATCCAGCTGAGTGCCGCGATCTGCACCGAAAGTGCAAATCCCATTGCAGTTGCCGGCATACTGAGTAATGCATAAAAAGGACGCGTCAGATTTTTTTGGGCGGCTAGCATATTATTTCTCAATAACAAAAACAGAATAAGGTGTGAACTCGAGTGTTTTAGTTTTTAAATTCGCGCAAGCTGCACCATACCCGGAACATTGACTGAAATCCTCGTTCAAATCCAAAGTCAAAGACTGATGCTCCCCGGAAAGATTGATAAATATCTGCATCTCAGAGCTTTCATCAAATCGTCTGAAGGCTATCACAGGTTCCGGGGTGTCGATGAACTCAATGTCACCCTGGATCAAAGCCGGATGTTTTTTACGCCAGGCCAAAAAAGTTTTATGCGCATTCAAAACGGAGTCGCTATGCTGCTTTTGTTCTGCAACTGCCGCGGCTGCGTGTTCACTGGGTATTGGCAACCAGGGCTTGTGGTTCGAGAAACCGGCGTGCGGTTTTGTGGCTTCCCAGGGTATTGGCGTACGACAGCCATCCCGGCCTTTGAAAATTGGCCAAAAGGTCTTGCCATAAGGATCTTGTAATTCATCGAATTTAATATCGGCTTCACACAATCCCAATTCTTCTCCCTGGTATACACAAAAACTGCCACGTAATGTACCAAGCAAAAAATTAAACGCTTTAGCAGCCGCAACCGCCTGGGTATCGGCGTCCCAGCGGCTAAGCACCCGCATGACATCGTGATTACTCAAAGCATAGCACGGCCAACCGTCACGCATTTTCTGTTCGGAAGTTTCTACCACCTCACGAATGTGCGCCGCCGTGGCATTTTCCGAGAGCAAGTCAAAGCTGTAAGCCATGTGCAAGCGATTATCGCCTTTGGTGTATTCCGCCATAACCGAAATGGAATCGTCAGTGCCGATCTCGCCCAATGACACGGTACCTGGATAACGTTCCAGTAAGGCGCGAATGTCTTGCATGAATTCCAGGTTTTCGTCCTGGGTATGCTGGTACCTGTATTCCTGCATGGCATACGGGCTTTGCATGCGTGAACCCATAAAATTATCCTTGCTTTTTTTGGCTGGATTGTCGCGTAATTGCCGGTCATGAAAACAAAAAATGATCGCATCCAGTCGAAAACCGTCCACACCTTTTTGCAGCCAGAATTCCATATTCTCCAATGTCGCCTTACGCACTTCAGGATTATGAAAATTCAGGTCCGGCTGACTGACTAAAAAGTTATGCAAATAATATTGCCCGCGTCGCGGTTCCCAGTGCCATGCCGAACCACCAAAAACCGATAACCAGTTATTCGGTGGCGTACCATCGGGATTTGCATCGGCCCATACATACCAATCGGCTTTGGGATTATCCTGACTGGAACGACTTTCAATAAACCAGGGATGTTCATCGGACGAATGACTGGGCACCTGGTCGATAATGATCTTGATGTCATGGCTGTGTGCCAGGGTGACCAATTCGTCAAAATCCTGCATACTGCCAAATAAAGGATCTATGGCTCGATAGTCACTGACATCGTAGCCAAAGTCATTCATCGGTGACTTGAAAAACGGCGAGATCCAGATCGCATCAATACCAAGCTCGACCAAATGATCAAATCGCTGAATGATACCGCGCAAGTCACCGGTGCCATCGTTATTGGCATCCATAAAACTGCGTGGATAGATCTGATATATCGAGGCACCACGCCACCATTGGTTATTTGTTTTCACAATATTTTTTTAAACCTGGTTCTATTCTTGATAAGAGATTGCTTCTGGCTCGGTAATTAAAAAATTACTCAGACCGGCCAGCACCAGACACACTCCGGCGACTGTCATTGCGTGTATGGGTGCGTCACCCAAAAGTCCAGAGGTAAAATTCACACCGCCCAATGAGGCTATGATCTGGGGAATAACAATAAACATATTAAACAGCCCCATCATCAAGCCCATTTTTTTGGGATCAACCGAAGTTGAAAGCATTGCATACGGCATGGATAAAATACTGGCCCACGCTATTCCGATCAATATAAAACACAAGGTGAGATAGCCTGGATCAGGAATGTATTTCATTAACATGAAACCCAAGCCCCCAAGAATGAGACTCACCATGTGCAGATACTTGCGGTTAATCCGGCGTTTGGCCGTGTACAGCACCAGTAAGAACGCGAATACCATGGATGACAAGCCATAAATCCCCATATAGGCACCCACACCATTTGACGCTTTTTGAAATGCTGTGTTTTGTGTATTGAAGGCCTCGGCCTGAGCAATAATTGCCATATCAAACTGCTCGGCAACCGGTGCCGGCGCCTCAAACACATGCTCAGTCAGTGCCGGGTTCGCCATTGACCACATGGTAAAAAAGGCAAACCAGGAAAAAAACTGCACAACCCCGAGTTTCAACATGACCGGTGACATCATCGAATAACCACGTTTAATGGTTGTTACCATGCCATCGCTACTTGGTTCATGGCTCTCCTGGTCATCAGAGAAACTGTCCAGTTCTTCGGGAGAATATTCTTTGGTAGTGATCACGGTAATTAAAATACTGATCATGAAAACAAAGGCACCAATCGCAAAAGCAACTTTCACCGACTCTGGTACAACCCCCGGTGCTGCAGCATCGCTCACCCCAAGTTTGGAGACGATCCACGGTAAAGAGCTCGCAATATAAGTTCCGATACCGATAATGAATGTCTGGACTACAAAACCATACGACCGTTGCGACTTGGGAAGATTGTCCGCCACCAGGGCACGGAACGGTTCCATGCTGATATTGATCGAGGCATCCAGGATCCATAAAAATCCGGCCGCCATCCAGAGAGCAGAAGAATACGGCATCCAGAACAAGGCCAAGGAACTGAGCACTGCCCCGATCAAAAAATACGGACGACGTCGCCCGAATTTCCACGACCAGGTACGGTCACTCATATAGCCGATGATTGGCTGAACCAGCAAGCCAGTCAGAGGGGCGGCGATCCACAACAGAGGAATTTCATTCTGTTCAGCGCCCAGGGTCTGGAAGATCCGCGACATAAAACCGCCCTGCAACGCAAACCCGAACTGAATGCCGAGAAAACCGAAACTCATGTTCCAGATCTGCCAAAAACTTAATCGCGGTTTCTGTTTGACTGTCATGCTTGACTCTTCCTGATGGTGTAATTATTTGTCTATGTTATCACCCATCTCACAGGCAAAATAAGCCTACCGGGCAGCTGCATACGTATTCATATCAAGTTTTGAGATAGAATACGGATTCAGAAAAAACAATGACCATTCACTAAGTCAACTTCCCCCAAGATCAAAACATTTGGCCTATATAGAACTATTTGGAAAATAAAGGATTACGCCAGGCCGCCAAAGCGGAACACGCAGAAAAGATTGGCGCGGATTTCAAATATGAGGCATTGCTGGGGGATCGTGAACCGCCACTCGATTACAGTAAATAAAACTTAAAATTCTTTTCTCACAGCGTGCATAATTTTTTGGAGTGCCAGACTTGTGGACAAAGGCATAATTCTGGATTCTTTGCGTTTGTGTAAAACGTCCTGACTGAAAGACTCGATCTGAAACTCGAAACCCGATCCTTGTCTGGTGTTATCAAACGTGTCGATTAATTTATTCGCTTTAAACAACTTACATTGCCGCGCACTCCAGAAGTCCGGCAACTCGACGTATCCCTCATCGCCAACAACAAAGGCGCGATTGGGCAGAGTAGCCCGAAAGGAACAGCTGAGTGACGCCGTGAAATCTCTAAACTCAAGCAACATTGCAAGATCGTCATCCACACTGGTTTCAGCAAACCGCGAGACCACATCTATGCTTGCAGGAAGTGTTCCGGCAAACAACCAGGTCAAGGCGATCGGGTAAATACCCACATCCAGCAAACTGCCCCCGGCAAGATCAGGATTGTAGAGGCGGCCTTGAGCATCAAACGGCATTTTAAAACCGAAATCGGCTTTGATGTGCACGAGCTTGCCAATGCGGCCTGCATCAAACCAGGTTTTGGCTTGTTGCACGGCAGGCAGAAAATAGGTCCACATGCCTTCCATCACACTTACATTCGAGTTGCGTGCCGCCTTGATCAAGGATTCGCATTCGGCGGCATTCACTGTCAGCGGTTTTTCACACAACACCGATTTTCCGGCATTGATCGCTTGCAAGCTTTGCTCTAAATGAAAATTATGCGGGGTGGCGATGTAAATTGCGTCTACGTCCG
>JABDMI010000027.1 GCA_013001575.1 Gammaproteobacteria bacterium | reverse complement strand
CTAACAGGCCGCTACGTAAACTCTCTAGCTCTTTTTCAGGCATTTTACCCTTCATAGCCAGGATTTGAGTATGGGCATCATACACCTCGGGCAGCCAGTTGAGCAGATCATTGAGGTCGGCAAAGGCTCTGGCGGTAATGGCGCTGTAGGCTCGGTCACTGTGATGATCTTGTATACGCGAATGGGTGGCGCGAACATTTTCCAGCCCCAGTTTTGTGATGACGTGCTGAATAAAGGTCAGCTTTTTACGATTCGAGTCCAGTAGTGTGAATTGTGTATCGGGCAACATGATGGCCAGTGGCAATCCCGGGAAACCGGCCCCGGTGCCAACATCCAAAATATTGTCACCAGATATGTGCGGCACCATACTTAGACTATCCAGTATATGTTTGCTAATGACCTCGTGCGGTTTGGTGATGGAAGTCAGATTAATTTTTTTATTCCAACGCAAAAGTAAATCCACTAGATCCAGGAGCTTCTGGAACTGTGATTGCTTAGCGACCAGATCCATCTCGTCTAAACCGGATTTTAATTGTGATGAAAGTTTTTGCATGACGTAATCGGCTTACTTACCAGCCGCCACCACCGCCACCGCCACCGCCACCGCCGGAAGAACCACCGCCGCCACCAGAGAAACCTCCTCCTCCGGAAGAAGAGCCTGGTGGGTGTGAGGCAGAAGATATTGTGCTATTCATGGTGTTGCCGAGACTTGATGTAAATCCACCCAGGTTATGACTACTAAACGAAGAGCCTTGATACCAACTTGGTGAATAATTCCGTTGCTCTCCAGATAATCTTGCGAACACTCGTGTGAATTTTGCCGCCCAATCTTGCTCAACATCCAAAGCAATGGCGTAGGGTAAGTATTTTTCAAAAATTTCCACATTGAGCCCGGGTGCATTGGATAATATTGCGTACTTTATTTCTTGCCCTTCGGCGATACTTGCGTATTCTTTAAATCCCTCGATATGATCCAATAGATCTCGGCTCTTAAGTGTTGGCGCCTTTAATAAATGATAAAACGCAATACATGTGATCACACTACAAAGTAAAACCATGAAAAATACCACTGGGCCAGTATCCGATTGTATTGTTAGTGAAAATGTAATAAGAATTAACGCAATTGTTGCAAGCACGCCTATTACATAAAACAAAGAATTTGTATAAAAATATTTGTTTTTGAACTTTTTAGAAAGTTGTTTTTTATGTAGTCGTTGAGCTTTATTAATTTCTTTATGATTTTCATCATCAAGTTCCAAATGTTGACCCTTCTTGAATAAAGCTTTCAGGATACCGCGATGTGATCTCGAGCCGGATTCGTTTGAGTCCTTTCTTATTAAAGTATATTTATTACTAAAGAATTTCTTGCTTTCTTTAATTGTCAAGAAGCCAGTAGCAGCCATTAACACAATAAATGAAGTGAACGTTTTATTGTCATAGCCCATTTTAGTAATGAACCTTAATTCATCTGGCCCATAACCTTCCGGGGGGTTGTATCTGGGGTATATCACGCCTGCGCCGGGGTCACGACCAACCTTGAACCAGACAATCAAAAAGTAGGTAAGCAAAAGTAACAGACCTGTAAATCCAGTCAATATATGCTTATTAACTGAAGTAAATCTATTGATTTTATCTGCCTGGGTTGGTTCAGAGATTACCCCTTTCGGCCACCCCGTGACTACTGTCAATCCTTGTCGTGGCGCCAAGGGTTTGGTCGTTTCATAATAGGTAACCCCCGGTTCAAGTACTTTACTGATGAAATTCTTCTCCGAGGCCCCACTGAGGCCCGTGTACGCCAGCATCGGCATATCACTGGCTTGCAGTGGTTTGGGAAGTCTTAAAGTTGCAGAGGCTTTGTCGATAGAAAAATCCCAGCCATTGCCGGTAACATTCCAGTACAACTCGTCATGCTCGTCAAAAAAACCCAATTGATAATTGGTTTTATATTTAAAACGGTAGGTGTACACCCCGGGATCCAGAAAAACATTGGCATTACCAAAATATATTCTCACCCCGTTACTCATCGACTTGGTATGGTAATTCTCGCGATTAGCATCACGTTCAACGCCCAAAATAGAAAAGTCTACCTGGTAGTTGTTGCCTAAACGATCTTTATATTTTGTGGGGAAATCTCGATATATTCCACGCCTGATCTTATTAGCTTCAGCCTTGACTCTAATGGTCTCGGTAACCAGCATGCTACCGTCGGTAGTGATCACGATGTCACTGTCAAAAGACAGGATCTTTTCTTCAGCCAGTAAATTTGTCGTGAAACACAAATACAGAATTACCAGCAAAGCAGATAATTTTTTTCCAATTTTATGCATATGTTGGTAACTCGCGATCTTTATACGAGTCATCCATTTCAAAAAACTCGTATTGATGGATGCGTAATAGGTTTACCAATAAATTATTCGGAAAAGATTCGGCAAAGGTATTGAATTCACGCACCGAGCCATTGTAATAGCGTCTGGCGTTTTGCAAAAAATCTTCAACTTCCACCAGTTCTTTTTGTAAATGCAGAAAGTTTTCACTGGCTTTCAGATCCGGGTAGCTTTCTGCCAGTGCGATCAAACGTGTCAATCCGGCACCCAAGCGACTTTCTACCTCACCCTTTTGTTCTCTTTTCACAATGCCCTGTGCTTCTTGACGCAGCGTCGCAACAGCTTCGAGTGTGGCTTTCTCATAACTGGCGTATTGTTTTACCGCTGCGACCAACTGCGGGACCAGATCGTAGCGACGTGTGAGTTGTACATCGATATCACTCCACGCCGCTTCAACCCGGTTGCGGTTCTTGATTACACGATTGAATATAACAACCAGCCAAAAACCAATAACTAAAATAAGCACTAAAAACAATAATTCTTTACTCATACATCACAACCATTTCCATTATGGATTGAGTATAAAACACAAATATGCCGCGATGGAAATAAAAAAAGCCGGGACATGCCCGGCTTTAATTGGTTCAATTTGATACCTAGTATTTACCAACCAGGTTAATGAACCAGCCCTGACTGTCGTAATCGGTTATGCGCAGGTCATCACTAAAGTCGGTGAAGTTGTAGCCCACACCAATCTTGAAGTTATTCGCCACGTGTCTATCGATCGACATCAGCAGACCATGACGGGTGCTATCGTCTTGTTGTACATTCAACCAGCGATACTCAAGCAGTCCGTCCCAGTTGCTGGTCAGGTGATAACGACCACGAATGGCGGCAAAACGGGTTTCGCTTTCAAACCATTCGCCGTCATTACGACGTTCACGCAGTTCTCCGGTGCGCCAGGCCAGCTTGCCGCCGACTTTCCAGCGCTGGTTGATCTGATACAGGGTTTCTGCAGCCAGAATGTTTGAGCGTTGGTCAACGTCGTTATCGCTTTGCGACAAAGTTGGCAGATCGTACAAATACGTGTATTTGAACAGACTGTTCCAACGGTTGTCATTTACCGGGCGATAGGCCAGACCAATTCCCGCTTCGGCGAACTTGGCGTCTTCAAGCGACGCACCTGCCAGGCGTGGCGATTTATCTTCCGTTTCCGAATAAGTGGCCTTACCCAATAAGCGGAAAGAGTCATTTACCTTTACGTCGATCCGGTTGGATGTGATCCATTGATCAAAACTCTCGGCGTTCAGACCCTGACCCTCATCTTTACGAAACTCGACTTTACTGGTCCATTGCACGTCCTGGTTTTGATAGGCAGCCGACAAGGTCACGGCATCGCGATCAATACTGGAGTTTCCAAGTTCGGATTCCTTGTCGAGCTCACCGTGCTGCAAGGACAGACCAACACGCCAGTCTTGACGCGGCACATAGTTCAAACCAAAGACCTGGGTGATACCAGCCTGGTCGTCATCATTAATAAACTGGGCTTCGGTATTGACCGACAGTTGATTACTGATACGGGAACGATTACCCAGGGTGAACTGATTATCACTCAAGCCTCGTTCAGTGCTGTCGGTGGAATGTGTGTACGTGCCATACAATTGATGGTCGTTATTCAATCGATATTCCAGCCCCACGGTTGCGGCATCACCCCGGTGACCTTCGCTGTACTCTGCCTGGATATTGGCTTTGTCACTTATGCGGTGTTTGGCGCCAATGGTCACGAGGTCATTGTTTTCGTAATTCTGCACGCCGATTGTTTCACCGTTATCGGCATCCAGCGTTGCCTGACCGCGCAAATACACTTCGGTGTAAGCACTCAGGGCATAAGACATTTGTAGAGCGGCCAAAGTGGCTTCGCTGAAGTCTGTATCGGTGAATTGCTTTTCACGCACTTGACGAACTTCTCCGGAGATACGGCTGCGTTCGGTAAGCTGGTAATCCAGTTGCAGACCAAAGCGTTGATCTTCACTGTCACCTTCGCGTTCAACGAATGCGGTACGCCCAGAAAGACGTAATCGATCTGACAATTCGCCACTAAACTCGGCGCCGTACTCATAAGTATCCGTGCCATTGCCAGAGCGACGCGAGGTGGAATAGTTGTCGTCTATGCGTCGCCACCAGCTTGCGGCTTTCCAGTTGCTGTCGGTCCAGCCACGTTCTTTGAAGTTGACGCGAGCTTCCATACCAAGAGCGGTTCCTTTGGCATCCGGGGTTACCGTGTTGCTGACGTCATTGAAACTCAATCCACCGTCATCAGACAGGAATCGACCTTGTGCCTGGGCGTTTTGGGTTTCGGTCGCTTCCAGTTTCAAGTAGGTACCAGGCCCTGCTTGTAAGGTGACATCGGCACTGGCCAAACTGTATTCGTTATCAGCCGAGCGATTCTCATCAATATACGTTGCCCCCACCGCAAGATGGTCACCGAACCACTGCTTGCCGCGTGCACCCGTGGTGAGATGGTCGGCATCGAAGGCATCTGGCAAATATTCATAATCCGCAATCAAGTACACCTGGTTGCCATCCAATGGATCATCTTTAATCAGGAAGGGAATGTATTGTTGGGTGATCTGGGCCAATGGGCGCGCCAGAATAATACGACCTTGTAATTCGTCGATTTCATAATCGGCGCCCCGATACAGCTCAACATTTTCAATCACCCGGTCTGAATCACGGTCTCGCACTTCGACCCGGATCTTGTCAGAGCCCGGCAAAATGTCGCGATGACGCAGATAGTACAAACTACCACCGGTGCCCAGGAACTGAGAATGTCCCAGAGCCGATTGCGCTTCTGACACAAAGCCACTCAATTGGGATTTTGACTCACCCAGTTCAGTGGTTTCCAGCGAACGATAGTTTAATTGACCGCCGTATAAAGAGCGATTGTATTGTCCGAAGGATGTGCCGGTAATACCGGTGTTGAAATTGCCCCATAAGGCACGTGACTTATCCCAGTCAACACGCACATACATACGTCCTTGACTGTCGGTATCGGAGTAAGTTGTGGAATCATCGCCATACACAGGATAGTAACGGTCCGGATCCAGGCGTCTGAACACGCTTTGTGGATCTTTACGATGGATGTTCTTGAACACGTCTTTAATTTCTTCTTCCGTCGTATCCATTTGTGCGGTTAACAGGTATTTGCCTTTAACTTTACCTTTTAGATAAAACGCCAGACGTCCATTCACAAACACATCTTCATCGAATTCATCATTCACTGAAAGTTGCTCAAGACTGCCTTTAATATTGTTCTGGGCGACATTGACATCGGCCAAAGCGACCATGAACATGTGTTTTCCGGTGACGTCCAGGTCCAGTGTGCCGCGTTCCTGCACTTGTCCTGACTGTCCCTGCAGACTCACATCAAACTGATGACGTCCAATCGGCATAATATATTCATAAGCAAACTTGCCATATTGATCAAGCGGCATGGTGACGTCGTTGATCTGTACTTTGTAGTTCTTCTCAACATCTTGACCGGTAATACGAACGCGTGAGCCATACACCGGTATATTCTGGATACGCAAATCACTTACGCCGACAAAGTTCTGTGCCACCACGGCTGGTGCTTCGTCACTGTCTGGCAATGATGAATAAACATCTACTGCCGGAGCCGAAGCATTCTCACCGCTCAATTTCTGCATGGCTTGTACGAGTGAGGTATTCACCGGGGCACTGGCAGTACTTATCGAATCAACCAGGGAAATCTTGGCTGCTTCACCAGCAATGGTGTGCATAACTGTGCGAGTCGGGTTTTCGGGCGGAAAGTTGCCCGCAATATTCACTTCTACGCGACGATTCTTTTGACGACCTTTACTGGTGCTGTTATCTGCTACCGGTTGATCAGGGCCTGCGCCACGTTTAATGATCTTGTCTTTGTTGATGCCAATTGCTGAGGCCAGGTAATCCGCCACAGTTTCAGCCCGTGCTTGCGACAAGACGTAATTATCAGCAAATTCTTTACGATTTTGTGGCGCTATGCGAACACTGTCGGTATGGCCGACCACTTCAATGATCACATCCGTGGCATTTTTCCATTCTTTAGTAATACGATCGAGCTCCGCTTTGTCATCCGGGCGCAAATTGATCTTGCGTGTGCCAAATTTTGGTGTGACCGTATAGCTGCGGTAATCGGCCGGCACGGCCACTTGTTCAGCAACCTGACGTGGCTCCTGCTGCGGTTGCATAACCAATACATTGCCTTGCAGCGGAGTAGAATTCAGAGTGCCCTCACTGACACCGGCGCCCGCATTGTTGCCAACATGCTGGCTGTTTAGCATGGGAGGCGTAGGACGACCTTTTGAAACCACCTTAAGCAAGCGATCCTGTTGCGATAACTCATAGTTACTGATATCCGAGATCTGAATGCGTTTTTGTAGCGTTTCATCCATGCGGCCTTCTGCGTCGTAGGCGCGCACTATATAGATTAATTCGTCTTCTGCAAAAACTGACAATTTACTCAGGTCTGCACGAGATAAATTGAACACCGAATAGGTTTTGGTCGCGCTCAGTTTTTCGCTATTGCTTACAGTATAGACCGGACTGACCAGATCACTATCTTCACCATCAAAGATCAATAACTCGATTTTTTCCACAAAGGCCGGATAATTCAGATAAACATCAAATCTGCCATCTTCTAGCAGGCTTGTGCCTTGAACAGCCAGTCGGGTTGGGCCGCGTACAGCCAGGCGCGGCTGCAATACGGCCGGATCTTCAGTTGCCCATACCACGCCACCATTTGCTAAACGCACAGAGAAGTTTCCATAAACATCGGCGCGTTCATTGCTGTTTGCCGCGGCTTCAGTATCACCTACTGCAGTATTATCCGGGGCATCATTGGTTATGATCTCAATGGCAAAACCGCCATCAGTTACACAACGTTCAATGCTGCAATCATCTGCAATAAGGTCCGGGGCAGTCATCGTCTCACTGGCGTAATTCGTATTGGCCAATACGGTCATTAGTACAGCAGCACTGCAGACAGTCTTGAGCAGGCCAGTTTGCTTGTTTGTCATATTCAAAGTTCTCATAGCGCACCCCCGCATTCTTCAGGGGAGTAGGTTCGCGACCTCGATCGGAAACTCACTTTACAGATCATTTCCTCTCCAAGATGCGGTCTTAGCAAGTTGTAAATATTTTTTGCGCGTTTTTGTGCAAGATGATCACAAGACTCAGCACTGCCACCGGCGGCTTCACAGTCGCTGTGACCGGCAATAGTCAGCACACCACCATCACTCTGGCGCAAGCGTTGCCCAAGCTGTGCCAGCATTGGAGTAAAGCGTGGTGAGACATCACTGTTGCCCTTGGCGAAGAATACTTCACCAAGTTTCACCTCGATACTCTGGGTGCGGGCTTTTGGCAGTTGAACACCAAAGTCGAACTGGTTCATCAAGCCACCGGTTATTCGCATCACGCGTGGATTCTCGGTGGTGAAACTGGTTCCACGAGGCAAGGTTGCAGCGTCAACTTTAATAATAAAGTTGCGTCCGCGTTCCGCCGCTCCGCCATCGATACCAGCCAGGTGATAACGGCCGTACGCGTCAGTCTCGACTAAGAGTCCTTCCACGGTGGCCAATCGAACACCCGGAATTCCGGCTTCAGTGGTTCCGTGGTTGGTGACTGTAACGGCCAATTCAACTTCGCCATTACCCAACTGGGTTACCTGTCTGGCAATTGTGATGTCTTGTGCCGTCAAGCCCCGTGCCTTGTCACCGTAGTGATCATTGAAGAAGGATCCTGCCGTGGTTAAGTTAGTGCGCGTGCCTTCAGCAGTTGTAACCCTAATATCACTCAAGCTCATGATATTTCTCAAACGCTGACGAATTACCACGTGCGGCGGTTCGCTCTGATAACTAATGCGGTCACGGATAGTGCCAACATTTATTCCGCGTATTAAGGTGGCGTTCGAGTCATTTAATGACTCAGGACCATTGCCATAATCAACGGTTGTGCTGTTTGGCACATAAGCATTCACATCGAATCCACCCTGAATGAATACGCCGGTAGCAATTCCCGGATCCTGGAAGCCGTCACCATCGCGATCATCAAAGACTTTACCCACAATCGTGGTTTCATCAATATCCGGATCAGCGGTTATGCGAACCGTTGCCGTGGCTTCATTACTGACATTAACAGCAAAACCGTTATCCATAATCGCACGGTTAATATAATCACCGCGTGTCACGCCGGCGCCAACGCGCATCACATAACTCACGCTAATGGTTTCACCCGCATCTATGTCCAGGTTGTTGAACTGGATAGTTCGACCATTCACCGACTCACTGAAGTTGTTTTGTGTTGGGCTAACGCGTGCCGAGCCTGTGACAAAATTGAATCCTGCAGCCGGGGTATCGGTAATCCGACCATCCACCAGGTCAGTGCTGCCAGTATTCTCGGCGGTAATGGTATAGCGAACCAAATCACCTACTACGGCATCCGGACTTTGCGCTCGCTTGATCAAGCGGATAGTCGCATCCAGTCCCACTGGATCCAGTGGGATATGGTTATTGACCACATCACCATCGCCCGTCTCAAGAATAAAGTCGAAGTAGTAAGTGGTGTCTTGACCGGCTTGTGGTGCATTCGGGAAGCCTACGATCGCATTGGCCTGACCGCTCAAGGCATCATAAGCACCAGGTTGGGCCAGGATCAAGGTTGACGGTGCTGGCTGATAACCATCTGGTGAAGTTACTACCAGACGATAAGTTGCACCAGTCGGACAGATCGGGTCGGCAGCAGCAAAGACGTCGAATTGATAATAACCGTCGCTGCCTGTGGTTTGGTCTTGTTGTCCCTGACCCAGACATACATCCGGTAAGGCCTGGCCAGTACCCGCATTAATAATTTGTACCAATGCCCCGGCAATTGGTGCACGGCTTATAGCGTCATAGACCACACCACTCGGATCGATCGGCAGATCGACATCTTCTTCATTTTCACCCGGCTCAATAGTGATCGGATCTGTTGAAGCAAAGACTTGTGCAGTTTCCGGATGGACAAGCTGAATAACATAACCAGCACCCGGCTCGATGCCCGGGAAGGAGTAATCTCCGTTGGCGTCGGTAGTAGTCGTTCCTACAACAGTGCCGTCAGCACTCAACAGATTGACTGTCCAACCTTCGACCAGCGGCTCATCGGCATCAATGACTGTATCCAGGTTTGAATCCAGCCATGCAGTACCGGAGAGATTACCGTTTTGTGGAACAAAGATAACAACAGTCGCAATATCCTGATTACCGTTTCCGTCATCAATCGTGTAGGTAAAGGTGTCGTGTCCGAAGAAATCAGAGTTTGGTGTGTATGTGATCGTGCCATCGGCATTGACCACGATGCTGCCGTTTGCAGGTTCTGTGGTTGCGACCACACTCAAGCTATCACCTTGTGGATCAATGTCATTAGCCAGCACATCGATTTCGGCCGGTGTGTTTTGTGGTGTTTCACGGTAATCATCGGTTGCCTGTGGCACATCGTCATCAATCACAACCGTAACCTGTGCCATGTCAGTGTTACCCAAGGCGTCAGTGATTTCGTAGGTGAAAGTGTCTTGACCCGCATATCCCGCATTTGGTGTGTAGGTCACTGTGCCATCAGCATTGATCATGACTGTGCCATTCGCAGGCTGACTGAAGATTGCCGTGAGGCTGAAGTCGTCACCGTTCGGATCAAAG
Source organism: Gammaproteobacteria bacterium (assembly GCA_013001575.1). Taxonomy (NCBI): domain Bacteria; kingdom Pseudomonadati; phylum Pseudomonadota; class Gammaproteobacteria; species Gammaproteobacteria bacterium. Next base: position 1,498 of record JABDMI010000027.1, on the reverse strand, counting down.
TCATTGACCAGAACTGCGATATCAACTGGCGTATCCGTTTGTGTGACAGCACTGTCCGCGGTTGCGGTCACGCTATTGCCACCAACAGTCACTGTTACCGTTGCGGTATCGAGTGCTTCATCAATGTTTTCATCGCGAATGGTATATGTGAAAGAATCTGAACCGGTAAAGCCTGCATCCGGGGTATAGATCAAGGTACCATCCGGAGTGAAGAATACCGAACCATTGGCCGGATCACTCACTGTAGTGATAATGAAGTTGTCCCCTTCAGGATCGTAATCGTTGGCCAGTACCGGAATTGATACGGCGGTATCCAATGGCGTTGATGAACTGTCATCAACAGCAACTACGCTGTTACCAATCGCAACATCGTCATCAAGGATCACGCCTGCAGCACTCGCATCCACAATGTCGGCATTGACCGGATTGCTTAATTCAAGCGTAAAGGTTTCGTCACCTTCGACGTCGGTGTCACCAATGACCGGTACATTAACGGTAACTTCAGTTTGTCCGGCAGGAATCGTAACTGTAGATGCTACAGCTATGTAATCAGTACCTGCTGTTGCCGTGACATCAACAGTGTTTACATCTACCGTTACATCCTGTGTGAGTGGCTGGTCAAGACTGACTGTAAAGATCATGTCAGTGTTGCCTGAGTTTCCTTCGGTCAATGTAGCATCCGAAACACTGAGTCCCGCCTGATCATCATCTGTAATCGTTGCAAGGCCTTGCGAGTCAATAATGTTGCCGTTGGAAGGATTACTCAGATCAATAGTAAAGGTCTCATCGTCCTCAACCAGGGTATCTGCAATAACCGGCACTGTAATGGTCTGGGTGGTTATGCCTGGCGCAAAAGTCAGAGTACCACTGACCGCTGTGTAATCACTGCCAGCTGTTGCCGTAATATCCGTCGTAACAAAGTCTACGCTTATATTTATCGGGCTGGTCTGATCCAGACTAACGGTAAAGACCATATTAAGCGTGCCACTATCGGTCTCAACGATTGTGACATCATCAATGGAAATTCCGGCACCGTCATCATTGATGATTGTGCCCTGCCCACTGTTGTCAGCAATCGTGCCGATACTGGCATTGCTCAATTCAACCGTTAAGGTTTCACTTTCCTCGACTGCTACATCGCCATTGGTCACAACACTGATGAACAGTTCGGTTTCTCCCGGTGCAAACGTCAATGTGCCGGTTTGGGCGGTGAAATCATTATCCGCCGTTGTGGCCGTTCCATCCACAGTGGTAAAGTCCACGCTCACTGGCATATTACTAGGCCCGCTCAGACTCACAGTAAAGGTCAGAACTTGATTACCAATATCGCCTTCGATAACCGAGGCATCATTAATACTCAGCGTGAGACTGTCATCTTCTGTGATCGTGCCGGTACCGGTGGCGGCGGCCGGATCCAGAGTCGCGCCTGTTGGCGTACTCAGGGTCACGCTGAAGTTCTCGTCGCCTTCCACATTGGTGTCGCCGGTGACCGGGATAC
>JABDMI010000026.1 GCA_013001575.1 Gammaproteobacteria bacterium | reverse complement strand
ACGTTTGCCTTGCTCACAGGATTTGTTGAGCGAATCAGATTTTTTCATTCATTGACCCAAACAAGACAGCATTATGAGTAAAGATTTTCGTATTGAAAAAGACAGCATGGGTGAACTGCAAGTGCCTGCCGATGCATTATGGGCCGCACAAACCCAGCGCGCCGTACAAAATTTTCCAATCAGTGGTTTGCACATGCCTCGCAGTTTTATTCGCGCCATCGGATTAGTCAAATATTCTGCTGCAGTAGCCAATCATGAGCTGGGATTACTGGATGCGCAACAGGCCGAGATCATTCGAAGTGTAGCCAAGCGGGTTAGCAATGGCGATTACGATGCTCATTTTCCGATTGATGTATTTCAAACCGGCTCTGGCACCAGTACCAATATGAACAGCAATGAGGTAATCGCAAATCTGGCCTCGCAAGAATCGGGTCTGAATATTCATCCCAATGACCATGTCAATATGGGGCAAAGCAGTAACGACGTAATTCCAACCACCATTCATGTTAGTGCAGCACTCGCCACCCGTGAACAACTTATCCCGGCCCTGGGACATTTACATAGAGTCTTAACCGCCAAAGCCAATGAAATGGCCACAGTGACCAAAACCGGTCGTACGCATTTAATGGACGCCATGCCTGTCACCATCGGCCAGGAACTGGATGGCTGGGCGGCACAGATCGATTCAGGTATCGAACGTTTGCAAGACAGTTTGGAAAGGGTTCAAAAACTCGCCCAGGGCGGTACCGCCGTAGGAACCGGGGTCAATGCACATCCGGAGTTCGGCAAAAAGTTTGCCCAGGCTCTCAGTCACGAAACTGCTGTCGATTTTACGCCGAATGAGAATTATTTCGAGAGCATCGGAACACAAGACGCTGCGGTCGAACTGTCCGGACAGCTCAAAGTAATTGCGGTAAGTTTGATGAAGATTGCCAATGACCTGCGTTGGATGAATTCCGGACCCCTGGCGGGTTTGGGTGAGATTGCTTTACAAGCCTTGCAACCCGGTAGTTCGATCATGCCTGGTAAAGTGAATCCGGTTATTCCCGAAGCGGTCTGCATGGTCTGTGCCCAGGTGATCGGCAATGACTCGACCATTACCGTCGCAGGGCAGTCTGGAAATTTTCAACTAAATGTAATGCTGCCGGTTATTGCCTATAACTTGCTGCAAAGTATCGAGATCCTGGCCAATGCAAGTCGTTTACTCGCGGATAATTCGATTGCAACATTTAGCGTAATTCAAAAGAATCTGGATGAGGCCTTGTCACGTAACCCGATACTGGTAACCGCTTTGAATGCTGTGATTGGCTATGATCTTGGTGCCGCAATTGCGAAACAAGCCTATAAGGAAGGTCGTCCGGTCTTGGATGTGGCCCTGGAGAATACCGATCTGAACAAAGAAGAATTACAGCGTTTACTTGATCCTTATGCCTTAACCAAGGGTGGTATACAAAAACGCTGATGTCAATAATTACTTTAAATAAAACTGATAAGTAATTGAATAATATAAATATAATTAATTTAATCGAACAGAATACTTTGGCTGAACCAGGCCAGAACATTGTTGATTTTCATTCCTGGCCAGATTTTGGGGAACGCATTCAGCACTTTGCCTGCGAACTAGACAGAATGCGTTCGGCCTCGGTACTGATCCCGATAATGACCTCCGGAAAAGAACCCTATGTGCTGCTCACCGAGCGTTCCCGGCACATGACCAATCACCCGGGTCAGATCAGTTTTCCTGGAGGCGCACGAGACGGGCTCGAGACTATTTTGGACACGGCCTTACGCGAAGCGGAGGAAGAGATTGGTTTACCTCGCGCCCAAGTTCGCCCCCTGGGTTATCTTGCACAATATCCGACAATCACTAATTTTCGTGTTAATCCTGTGGTTGCGGAAGTAATAGGTAACTTTGAACCCAAATTGCAAACCGAAGAAGTGGTATCACTTATTCGAGTTCCCTTAGCTTATTTAATGGATAAACAAAACCATCATTTAAAGGAAATCCAATTTCGTGGCGATACTGTCAAGATTATTGAGATCAATTACCAAGGCAACCGCATATGGGGCGCTACTGCCGGAATTATTTTGCATTTGTACGAAACCCTGTTTCTGGATAATTAGACATGGCGACCGGCATCAAACGTTTACTCGACATTATGCAAGCCTTGCGCGATCCGGATACCGGTTGTCCCTGGGATGTACAACAGGATTTTTCCAGTATCGCGCCGTACACTATTGAAGAAGCCTACGAAGTTGCAGATGCAATTCAACGTGGAAACACTCAGGATTTAAAAGAAGAGCTCGGCGATCTGTTGTTACAAGTTGTTTTTCACAGTCAAATAGCGAGTGAGCAAGAGCTGTTTAATTTCTCTGATGTTGTGGATACGATCAGTGAAAAAATGCTTCGTCGACATCCACATGTATTCGCCGACGAGCAAATTAGTAACGCCGAAGATCAAACTCGTCGCTGGGAGGAGCACAAAGCCACGGAGCGTGCAGCAAAACAAAACACATCAGCGTCTGTTTTGGCCAGTGTGCCGATAAATTTCCCGGGATTATTACGCGCCCAAAAGCTTAGTAAAAAAGCCGCATCAGTCGGTTTTGACTGGCCGGATATTGAGTCTGTCTTTGGCAAGGTACAAGAGGAGATCCTTGAGTTAACCCAGGCGATAAACCACAAAGACCAAAGCGCGATCAGTGAAGAGATAGGCGATTTGCTGTTTGCCATAAGCAATATTGCCCGTAAGCAGGATGTTGATGCAGAATCCGCATTGCAAGATGCAAGCCACAAGTTTACTCGGCGTTTTCGCTTCATTGAAACTAAATTACACAAGCAAGGCAGGACAGTGGAAGATGCCAGTCTTCAGGAAATGGAAGAACTCTGGCAGCAAGCAAAAAGAATTAACCCTATATGAACACTAAATATCGTATACTAAACAATAACTTACTTTGATTCCGGGCTTAGGATGAGGCCAAAAAGCTTTTGCGCCTATGAGTTATCACTTACAACAAAAAATACCATACCTGAACCTGGATCGTGACAGCGGTCTACCAAGTGGTCAGGTACACAAACTGGCCATATCGTCTGACAATGGTGTGTGGATGGCAACGCCTGCCGGTTTATCTCACTATGACGGTCAAACTGTACATACGCTTACCCAAAAACACGGCCTGGGCACGCATGGTTTGCGCGCGACCTATATTGTAGGTGACGATGAAATATTGGTTGGCACCGACATTGGACTGGATAAGCGTTCTGCACAGGAAGAATTATTCACGCCGGTTTTTGATCCTGAAAGCTGGGCGCATGGATTTATCGAGTGTTTGCTAAAAAATGATGACGCTAGTTATTGGCTTGGCACACCAAGTGGATTATTTCACTATAAGCCTCACAAAACATTGGCAAAGGCCACCACTCGACAACATTTAAGCGGCTTTGTCCAGGAATTGCAACGCGACAGTAAAGGCGATATCTGGGTTCTGGGCAAACCATTTGGGTTGATCAAACTCGATGCGGAAAGCGAGCAAAACAGCCAACTCGCGAATACCTACAATTTAAGCGGACTGGAAACTTTTATTATTGACCCTAATTTGGAAAATCACTTATTGGTTGGAGGTTCATTTGGAATTAGCTCAATTGATGTTGCCAAAAACCTGGTCACTGAGGTTTTTCCAATTCAGGATAACCAGATCGTAACCAGTATTCATTGTCACCGCGAAGAGATCTGGATTGGAACAACCGATGGTTTGTTTCTCGGGTATGTGAATTATGGCGATGACCCGTATTCCGGTTTTTCCCCCAAGCGCGTGCTTGAGCACATAAAGATCAGTGACATCGAAAGCGATGGTCTTGGAAATGTATGGGTGGCCAGCCAAAAAAATGGTGCTTATAAATACAGCTTGATGCGTGATTTTTGTGTGGAGATGGAATTTCCGGATATGGAATCGGTTTTTTCCATTCGCAGTAACAATCAAAAATCCATTACCGAAAGTGAATTTTTACTCGCAACAATGTCTGGCGTGTATACGTTTGATTTCACACAAGGGATTCAGGAGTTTGAGCCACTAAAGAATTTTAAAAAGCACGTCTGGGATGTTTTTATCAATATTGATAACCAGATATGGCTGGCCTCACAAGAAGGCCTGTTTGTCTACGATAAATTGCAGCGTATACGGCGTGTTGGTCGTGATCATCCTGTCTGCCAGGCACCTGCACGCTGTTTACTGCCCGGGGAAGATGGCAATGTTTTTGTTGGCACCCAAAGCGGTTTGGTCAATATCAGTAGCAATGGCATTCTTGACGAGCTTAAAGACAGTAGTTATGCCAGTATTGGGTATGTCTATTCTCTGGAACAGGCTCAAAACGGCTACTTCTATGTTGGGACTATCGGGAATGGAGCCTGGTATGGCAGCGTGCTAGGCGTGCAACGTCTGGTCTCCGAGTATATTGGCAATCTTGACAGTGTGTATTCTATTTGTGCCCATGCCAATGGCAGTTTGGCCATTCTTTGTAACGACAAGGTTATATTTAAAGCACCAGATGGAAAAGAACGGGTACTGCTTAAAACCGAGCACTCCATTGCAGGCTGGACGGTTAAATGGGACACCTACGAAAGAATTTTGGTTGGTAGCTCCTTTGGCTTGTATGAGCTAAACACTGTTGATGGTTCCGTGCTACGTCACATTAAATCATTACCCGGTGGCTCATTGTGGGAGTTTAATTTTAGTGAAGGTTTGTACAATGTTGATAACGATGTATTGCTATGTGGCTTACGCAATAATTTCACTATTGTACATTCTAAAAAATTACGTTCCCTTAAACTCAGACCGCAGCTTCAGTTAATGAATTATCGCTGGAACAATGCGCGAGATATGTTGATCGATGAGCACCACGTCAAAGAAGGAAAATGGGTTTTGCAATTTAATTTGTGCTCGAACTGGGCAGTAGACGAACAAAACCTGCAATTTCGCTACCGCCTTGTGGGCTTTGATGAAAAATGGTCTGATCTGCAGAGTATTGTACCAATTCACTACAACTCTCTGCCTAGTGGAAATTATGCTTTGCATGTCCAGGCATATTCTCCGATATTTGGTTGGGGTACCGATACGGAGTTGTTTGAGTTTAAAGTCAGTCCGAACAACCCGTATTCGGCGGCCCTGAATACAATTCTACGCCCAATTTTTACTCTTAGCCAAAGTGTAAAATCTGTGTGGCGAAATTTACGTTTACAAGAGTTTGAAAAAAATCTTGATGCTCTGGTACAAAGTAAAGTTACAGAAGTGCAACAAAGTAATTACGAATTGGTACGTGAAAAAGAAGAATTGGAAAAGCGCACCAATATTGACAGTCTGACCGGCGTGGCAAATCGTCGTGCTTTTGATGATTATCTGGAAAGCACACTGCAACAAGCCATTCGTCATAAACTAGAGTTATCCCTGGTCTTACTGGATATCGATTTTTTCAAAAGCTATAACGACACCTACGGCCATATTGCCGGAGACGAAACCCTGCAACGTGTCAGTAGTATTGCCCAGGCGGTTATGCGGCGTTCAGGCGATCTGCTTGCACGCTACGGTGGTGAGGAATTTGCCGTGGTTTTACCACTTGCTGATTCTGCGAGTGCCCAGTCTTTGGCTAAACGCATTTTACAAGCGATCTGGAATGCAAAAATTGAGAACAAAGGGCAAAATGCCTACGACCGGCTTACTGCCAGTATGGGCTTGGTGAGTGTTAATTTTGCTGAATCCCTGCCCATGGAAACCCGGGATTTGATAAGAGCAGCTGATAAAAACCTGTATGCCGCTAAATCTCAAGGTAAAAACCGCCAGGTTGCAACAGAAATAACTATTTAAAACAGTCATTTATCGGTATTTCACGCACATTTGATTCAGACTCCGTTCAGTCCCGCAGACATAGAATATGCACACTGAATAGCTAAATTGGTTTTCCAGACAATAGTCTGGTTTAAAACTGGAGAATGATAATGAATACTAAGTTTGCAAAAATATTGGCCCTGGTAGTGTCAGGTGCATTGTTTACTAGCCCGGCGTGGGCGGGTCATGAAATGCCTGAATATACAAGCGGTAGTCAATCTCAAACTCGTTATGTCTACGCTGACGTCACGCATGTCGAGCCGATCAAACGCTATGTTACAGTCTCCACACCAGAGCGTGTTTGTGAAGATGTCGCCTATCGTCATCGACAAGATCAACGCCATCAGACTGCCGAAGGCACAATCGCCGGAGGATTAATTGGTGGCCTGATCGGACGTCAATTTGGTGGTGGCAAAGGTCGCGATGCGGCAACCGTTGCCGGGGTCTTGATCGGCTCAGCCATTGGACACGATAAAGAAGCGGATAAAAGGTCTCGTGATCGTGATTATGATAATGAGGTTTACACCCGCGAAGAATGTCATACCCGTTATTCCAAACAACGTGAAGAGCGCATTGAAGGATATACCGTAAGCTATCTTTTTCAGGGCGAAGAGTACGTAACGCGTACGCGCTATGCGCCGGGTGACAAGATTCGAATTGCTCTAAGCATTCGTCCAGCGCCGGAGAATGATTCTGACTATTCTGAGCAGGGTGCGGATCGCTACAGAGGTAGCCGCGATGACGATCAGGATTATGGCGAATATGCAGAATACGATTACGACGATTAATGGAATCCCCCGATTTCTGACATAAGTTAATCAATTAATCCATCAAACCAGTACAATTAAACTATGCAATACACAAATTCAATATCCAAACACAAATCAGCACTGGTCGCGCTGCTGGGTATTTTAGTGTGTCTTGCTTCATTCAATATCGAGGCTGGACCTGTGCAGATCGAGTACTACGCCGCTGCAACCGAAAAGTCCGAACCGGAAAGCAAACCGGCAGTACGTCGACCTGCAAGTAAGCCAGCGGTACGCAAACCGGCAAAAAGGCCAGTCAACAAGCGTAAAACCGACAATCGTCGCACTGAAAGTCGCGACAAAGTAAAATCCCCTGCGGCTAACAATAATCGCTCACGCAGTGTTCGTAAACCCGATACACGACGCAATCAATCTGACTCCAATCGCAATACGAATAAATCCCGTAATTCAGATTCTCGTAATTCTCGTTCAAATAACGATCGCAATTCATCTGATTTAAGAAATAACTTATTCGAACGCCCGGCGGAGCGTACCTATGAGTCGCGTCCGCTTATTCGAGTAAATCTGGACCAGGCCGTTAGCAATGTTCGTCGTAATACCGATGGAAAAGTTATCAAGGCTTACACCCGCAATGTCAATGGCAGACCAGTGCACTATGTGCGTGTACTATCTGACAAGAATCGTGTACGAACCTACAGGATCGACGCGGTAAACGGGCGTTTGTTATAAATACTGAACTTCAAGTTCGGAAAGGAAATTTTCTATGCGCATGTTAATAATTGAAGATGACCAGGCTTTAAATGAGTCTTTATGTACGCATTTTAAAGATAATGGCTTTGTTATCGATAAGGCATTTGACGGGCGAGAAGGACTTTATCTCGGTCAGGAATTTAATGCCGATGTGGGCATTATTGATCTGGGGTTACCGGAAATTAATGGTATTGACGTGATCAAACAATTACGCACCGATGGCAAACGATTTCCTATATTGATTCTAACCGCCAGGGATTCCTGGCAAGACAAGGTCAATGGCCTGCAAGCCGGAGCAGACGACTACGTCACCAAGCCCTTTCATCTGGAAGAGGTGGAAGCGCGTGTCAATGCTTTGATCCGCCGGGCTGGAGGCTGGGCGCAACCCGTCTTGCAATGTGGCCCAGTCTCCCTGGACACTCGTACCGAAACGGTCAAAGTTGATAATGCGGTTATGGACCTCACATCGTACGAATATCAGGTTTTGCATTACATGATGGTAAATGCCGGAAAGGTTATCTCTAAAACCGAATTGACCGAGCATTTGTATGAGCAGGATTATGAACGTGACAGTAATGTCATTGAAGTCTTCGTGGGGCGATTGCGTCGAAAACTGGACCCGGATAATACTCTTAAACCGATCGAAACAATTCGTGGACGCGGTTACCGTCTTGCCCTGGCAAGAGAAACCGATAACTCAGAAGAATAAACGGTGCGTTCACTGTCTGCACGGTTGCTGGTCTCGGTAAGTGTACTGCTGTTGATCGCACTCAGTCTCACGGCAATCATCCTTGACAGCATATTTCGCAATACCGCTATAAACTCTACTTCAGAGAGACTTAATACACATTTACTCTTGCTGATGTCGTCAGCCGATATTGATCCTGACAGTCAGTTCTCCATGCCGGAATTATTGCCAGAGGCACGTTTCATGACCCCGGGATCTGATTTGTTAGGCTTTGTGTACCGGATAGATGAATTGCTTTGGAAATCGGATTCAGCCATTGGAATTGACGGGCCAGAAGAGCTTCCAGCAAGCACACTGGATACACAGGCCTTGTCTGAAGTGGCTTATGACGCCACTGAATACTTTCAAAGTAGCATGAGTATAGAATGGGAAGTGGCTGATAATTCTTTTGAGACTTACCAGTTTATCGTGGCCGAAAGTAAGGCCCCGTTCATTGCTCAACTCAATGCTTTTCGAACCCGCTTATTCAGCTGGTTTGCGTTTTTAATTGTATGTATCGTGCTGGCTCAAGCTGCACTTATGCGAAAGATCCTGAGCCCATTACGCAAAATTGCACAAGAAGTCAAAGAGATCGATCATGGCGAACGTGAGCGTCTGAGTGATAACTATCCATCTGAGTTGCTGGGCGTGACCTCCAACACCAATGCCTTGATCCAGGCCGAGCGTTCTCGGCTTGAACGCTATCGCAATACATTGGGTAATCTTGCGCACAGTTTAAAAACACCACTTGCGGTTATTCACACCGCCACGGAAAAACAATCGGTTGACAAGGCCCAGATTCGATCCCAAGTCAGTAAAATGAATGACATTGTAGGCTATCAATTAAAAAAGGCAGCAACGGTTGGTCAAACCACCTTGGGACATGCGCCCATTAATATCTCTGCATTAACCAGTGAGATCTGTAACGCCTTGGCCAAGGTGTATTATGACAAAGGCTTAAGAATCGAACAGCACATTCCACAAGACCTGGATTTTTACGCCGACCCGGGTGATCTTTCAGAACTCCTGGGAAATTTGCTCGACAATGCCTGTAAATGGTCAAAGCAACATGTACGTATCAGCGCTGGAAAAATTCCTGCCAACACCAAGCGCAATGGCTTGTCACTGTTGATTGAAGATGATGGCAACGGCATTCCAGAATCAGTCAAAGATGACATTGTAAAACGTGGTCATCGAGCGGATGAAACCACACCTGGGCATGGCATTGGCTTATCTGTGGTAAAAGAGATAATTCAAAGCTATAGCGGCACACTGGAAATAAAACAAAGCGACATCGGCGGGGCAACATTTTATATAAAATTGAACGCTTAGATTTAATTTAACATCTCGAATACCGATTTGTGCCTTGCACAATTATGTATTTCATTCATTAATCAAATAGGCCAGTTTGCTCTCAATTTTAAATAATTGTGTTAAATACTGGCGTTAACCCTCTGTTTTTAGTACATTTGTAATCCTTGAAAAATTATACTAATCAAATTCGGGGCAATTAATGAGAATAGGTGTTGTAATTTGTTCATCGGCTGACTTACCACGTTCGTTTATCGAGGCAAATGACCTCAACATTATGCCGATCAGCCTCAAGTTCAAAGACGATGTTTTTGTGGATGATCGTGATCCTGTTGCAACCCAAGAATACTATAGACGATATCTAATTGATAAGGATATGGATGCAGAAACTGCTCCTTTTAGTGTCGAGCAGATCAAAGATTGGTTTTTGGATGAGCTGGTACTGAAATACGATCGGGTTCTGGTTTTATCCCTGATGTCCTCACGCAGTCCTATTTATGATAATGCCATGAAGGCGTCCTTTGCTATTTTACGGGGTTATCGACAAAAACGTCGCGAGGCCGGTGTGAAAGGGTCATTTTCTTTGCGCGTAATCGATACAAAATGTTTGTTCACCGCAGAAGCGGCAATTGCACATGAAGCGGTTCGCTTAATTCGTGAAGAGAAAGTGGGTTTTGATAAATTGCGACCACAGATTGAAGAATTAACCAAACACGCGCACGGCTTTTTGGTTCCGAATGATCTTTATTACTTGCGAAATGTTGCCCGTAAAAAAGGTGATAAAAGTCTGGGCTTAATGAAGTATTTGTTAGCCAAGGGCCTGGATATCAAGCCGATCATGTGTGCCCACAATGGCGAAACCTTCGCGCATGACAAAGGCAAGGGTTTTGATGAAACGGTCAGCAAATTGTTTGAGCAAACCAAAGATGCAATTGACCGGGGTTTGCGGGTGCCACTGGTCTGTATGAGCTATGCCGGTGATCCAAATGTAATTAAGGCGCGAGAAGACTATATTGATTTTGTGCAACACGCTGAAAATTACGGCATACATCACACTATGGCCGTAATGAGTACAACCGCCGGGGTGAATCTTGGTCCGGGTGCTTTTTCGTTGGGCTATATCACCCAAGACTAGGTAATCTGCCTGATTCATAATCAATGGCCACTCTGAACTCTGTGGTTTGTTTGTTTTGAAGATGAAAATGGTCAATCGCAAATCTAGTTAATGGATTCAAGATGCAAAGCAAATATCAATTAATCTTTATTGCACTTGCCTTTCTGCTTTTATGCAGTTCTGTAACCGCTCAAAATGTAAACATCGAGTCAAACAGTTCCCAACAACAAAGACCACGTGTTGCACTGGTTCTAAGCGGTGGTGGTGCACGTGGTGCAGCACATATCGGTGTTTTAAAAGCGCTGGAAGAGCATCGCATACCGGTGGATGTCATTATAGGCACAAGTATGGGCTCAATAGTTGGTGGTCTTTATGCCGCCGGGTTATCTCCCGAAGAACTTGAATACATTGTCGCCTACACCGATTGGGATGAAGCACTGCAAGGAAGTCCCAAACGTGAATTGTTGTCCTACTCACGAAAAAGTGACGATCGCGAATATTTGAGCGGTTTTGAAATGGGTTTAAAGGATGGCAGAGTCCGTTTTCCACAAGGACTCGTCAGTGGTAATAAACTCGGTTTTATGTTGCGCTCGGAAGTATTGCGTGCCTCCGATGCCAGAAGTTTTGATGAATTGGCCATTCCGTTCAGAGCCATTGCAACCAATATTGAAACCGGTGAAATGGTTGTTATGCGAGATGGTGACCTGGCCAATGCTTTGCGTGCCAGTATGGCTGTGCCCGGCGTATTTACACCGGTTGCACGCGAAGGGGCTTTACTGGTTGATGGCGGTCTGGTGGCAAATTTACCTGTCGAGATCGCACGTCAGTTTGATATTGATCATGTTATTGCGGTAGATATTGGTTCAGAAATATTGGGCCTGGATCAACTTGGCAATATTCTCGGCCTTACTGTACAAACCGTTAATGTGCTTATCCAGCAAAATATTGACCGCTCGGTCGCTGCACTTGAATCCGGAGACGTTTTATTGAAGCCACAATTGGGTGATTTTTCTTCGGCCAATTTCCAGGAAGCGAGTGACTTGATCCCGCTGGGTTATCAGGAAGCCCTGGATGTTATGTACAAGCTGGAAAAATTTCAGGTCGACGAACAGACTTATGCAAAATGGTTAAACAACCAAAGACGCAGCTTTGTGAGTATCCCGGAGGTCGATATAATTGAAATTGTCGGTAATCAACGCGTCAGCACACAACAGATCCGCTCACGGGTGAAGTTACGCAGTAGCACAATGTTGAATTTCACCCAGCTGGAAAAAGACCTCGAAGACGTATACGCCATTGATGAGTTTGAATCGGTGGATTACAAGATCGCTAACCAGGCCGATAATAAAAACACCTTGCAGATCCATGTTAAAGAAAAGCCATGGGGTCCAAACTATTTTCGCTTTGGGCTTAAAATTGAGGACGATTTTGAAGGCGGCAACCGTAACAATCTGATCGCCAATCACCGCTGGACGCAACTAAATGCCTTGGGAGGAGAGTGGAATAATGCGATATCGATTGGTTCGGATCGTTATATCGAAAGTGAGCTTTATCAGCCGATCAACTATAGCGGTACACATTTTGTTGCTCCAAAAATTGCATTTTCCGAAGAGACCATCGATTTTTTTGACAATCAAAACCGCATTGCTGAATACACTTTGCGCCGTGCCGATGCCCAAATCGATTACGGGTTTTACTTACGCCGTGATACCCAGGCACGTATTGGTGTGCATTACGACCGGATTGACGGCGAGCCACGCATCGGTGATGAAAACATTGTTCCTAAATCGAATCTGAATCAAGCCGGAGTGCATGTCAGTTTGCACCGCGACAGTCTGAACAAGCCGTATTTTCCAACCGATGGCTTCTTAGGAGAATTCAGTTACCGATCGCAAATTGAAGGCATGGGTTCTGACCTGGAATACGAGAGCGCTCTACTGGCCATGACCAAAATCTGGACTAATGGAAAAAATACTTATAACCTCGGTTTCGAAGTTGGCAGTGGCATTTCGGGAGACATCCCGTTTTATGAAGAGTTTTACCTGGGTGGATTTGGACGACTCTCGGGATTGCAGCGCCGGGAGATCCGTGGAGAAAAAATCGCCCTGGGTCGTTTTATGGTTTCACGTTCGATTAATGTTGCCATACCCGGTAATACCGGTTTTAGCATTGAAGCCGGAAATGCCTGGGCACGTGATCAGGGCTATGATCTTTCCGAGTTACGCTACTCGGGTTCCTTGTTTTGGGGTGCCAACACACCGCTGGGTGCTGTGGTCATGTCATACGGTTATGCCGACCGCGGCAGTCGTGCCTTTCATTTGATACTTGGGCAGGCATTCGAGAACTAAACGCATGTCAAAAGATATTTGCATCATTACAACGGGTGGCACCATTGATAAAGTGTATTTTGATGCCAATAGTAAATTCGAGGTCGGTACACCGGTCATTTCCCAAATCCTTGATGAAGCATTAGTAACACTCGATTACCGGGTATTGACCTTATTTCAAAAAGACAGTTTGGAAATTACCGATCAAGATCGTGCAGAGGTGCATACAGCAGTACGCAGTTGCTCCGAAAAGCGTATTTTGATCACCCATGGAACCGATACCATGACCCAAACCGGCTTGGCCCTGGGTGACATACCGGGTAAAACCATTGTCCTCACCGGGTCCTTAAGTCCGGCACGGTTTCGTTCAACCGATGCGGTATTCAACATTGGCATGGCACTGGGTGCGGTGCAATCTAAACCCGCAGGTGTGTATATTTGTATGAATGGCAAGGTTTTCGACATTGACAAAGTCGACAAAGACCTGGAAAAAATGCAATTTGTCGATAAGTGAATCTATTACAATTGTCATTCTTTTATCGCGATTAGATCATTGATCAGAGGCCTGTTATGAGAACGTTTAACTGTAAATTATGGACTATTGCTTTTGGCTTATGCTTTAGTTTGAGCGCGACAACTGGAGTACTGGCACAGCAATCGGTGACCATCACCCATACCGATCTGGGATCAGGAATTTACATGCTCAAAGGGCAGGGTGGGAATATTGGCTTGTCCGTTGGGGCAGATGGCGCGTTCATGATCGACGACCAGTTTGCGCCATTATCAAATTTGCTCAAAGCCAAAGTTAAAGAACTGGGTTCGGATTCGGTAAATTTTGTGTTCAACACGCACTGGCACGGTGATCATACCGGCGGCAATGAGAATTTCTCCAATTCCGGCAGTTTGATCGTGGCGCATAAAAATGTACGCAAGCGCTTAAGCACAGACCAGTTGATGCAAGCGTTCAATAATACGGTTAATGCCAGCCCCAAAGAAGCATTACCGGTTATTACCTTTGCTAACGAGATCAATTTTCACCTCAATGGTGAGCATATTCATGTGATGCATGTCAAGAATGCCCATACCGATGGTGATGCAATCATACATTTTAGAAATGCCAATGTTATCCATATGGGCGATACCTTTTTCCATGGAAATTATCCCTTCATCGATGTAAGTGCGGGAGGTACTTTCAAAGGTTTACTGAAAACCATCGAAAAAATTCTTGCACTGTCAGATGAGAATACCCAAATTATTCCCGGTCACGGTGCCTTGGCAAATAAAGCGGACCTGAAAAATACCAGGCGATGTTACTGGATATCCATTCGCAATTCATGGCCTTGAGAAAGCAGGGGCTTTCGGATGAAGAGATACAGGACGAAGGTATTACCATCGAATACGATGCAGAATGGGGGAACGGATTCATTAATCCGGTTAAATTCATCGAGATCATGTTGAGTGACCCGAGTTTACAAACTGCAGGGAAAACCTTGCATAAACCTGATGTAACCGATCGACACGAACATGCAGGTGGACAAAGCGCCGCAAAGCATTGAGCGACGCTGGATCAATCAAAAAAAACGGGAGCAATCGCTCCCTTTTTTTTTACACTTTATTGATCTTTATCAGGCCGCCAAGTCCTGGGCAATGAATGGTGCCAGTTTGACTTTCCATTCTTCCACCAGCTTGCTGTCATCGTGTTGCCAGGGGTGAAAGTCCTTTTGATTGAACATCCAGTACACTTTTCTTACCGCACGTATCAATCCCTCTTTGCCAAATAAATATTTACGCATGGCTTTACGTTCCTGACGCGTGGATTTATGTCCCAGTTCTTTAAGCAGGAATTTTGTGATGCCACGAACCTGCAAAGGAAACTCGATCAGAGCGAAATGGCGATAATGTTTACGCAGGGCTTTCATGTCACCCACACAATGCTTATAGACATCAAACGCAACCGATTTGTGTTCGATCTCTTCGATCGAATGCCACAGCAACAGATCCTGTAATGATTTTGGTGCGGCGTCCAGACTGTGTGGATGAGTCAGGGCAAAGTGTGCCATGGTAGCCGTAACATGTTCGGCACAAACCGTACGGGACAAACGCTGTTCCGGTGTCCAGTGCTCAATGCGGTATTTGATCATTTCGTCAATATAGCTTTCAACTTTTGACACGGCATAACCGAGACTTTCAAAAGTTTGGTTGATCTTACGATGTTGAACAGCGTGATGCGCTTCCTGAACCGCAAAGTCCTGCACTTCGGCAAGTAGCTTTTTGTCGCTTATTTTGTCTTTGAATAATAAAACGGAGTTAATGAATTCTTTTTCACCCAAAGGGAACATGGTGGACAAGCCCGTCCAAAAGGCCGAAATTGGAGCATTGTTATCAAAAAAGAAAGGGCTATTGATGTCGTCATAGTCAATGTTGACTTTACGCGGCACAATATTCAACTTCGAACCGGATCTCATATCTGATGGATTAATGGGTTTTGCGATAATTTTTGGCTGTTTTTGCACAATGCCACCTATTCATGAGTAGTTTTGTTTACAGTCTTGTAAACAGGATTCAAATTCTATATATTGAACACTATTAAGTCAAACACTTATCTAAAAGGTTTAGACATTTTGGCTAAAAAAACTCATCAAAACAGTGACTTGGCAAAAGATGCCATTCTGGATGCCACCGAAGCCATCGTGGCAGAATCGGGGCCTGCCGGTCTGCGCATCAGTGCGGTTGCCAAAAAAGCCGGTATGGCACACCCCAATATTATTTACCACTTCGGATCCCGTGCGGGTTTGATGAGTGCCTTGGCAAAACGTGTTTCCGACGCCGCGACCACACGAATCACTCAGGCGATCCGTAAAAGCCTGGATACCAAACCGGAGAATCTGGTGCAGAGTGTGAGTCATGTTCTTGACACGGCCTACCAAGGTGAACAGGGTAAACTTGCGATCTGGTTGGCCTTGAGTGGTACCGATAATTCCATTCAGGATAATATGCATCAAATTGTTGAGATGGCTCATCAATTACGTTTGCAAATTGACCCTGTCGTTAAAATTGAAAACACCAAAAAACTGGTTATGTTGGTGACAATGGCGTTGATTGGTGACGTAGTCATGGGTGAGCGTTTGCAGCAGGCCCTGGAATTCGGAGAACACGATTCTGATTACAACTTTAAAAACTGGTTGGCCAACTTATTGCTAAATATTTCGGACCAAAGCTTGAATTAATATCCGCTCACAATAACTAATAATAAAAGAAATCCAAACATGCAAAAATTTAAAAACTGCGTCGCGGTTATCACCGGTGCCGGATCAGGTATCGGTAGACAACTAGCCATACAACTCGCCGATGCCGGTGCCCATTTGGCACTCTCCGATATTGATCACGCAAGTTTGCAGCACACGCACGATCTTATTCAGAATAATGAAATTAACATTCAGCTTGCAACACTTGATGTGGCTGATCGTGAGGCGGTGTTTGCCTATGCCGAGCGCGTTGCTAACGAGTTTGGCCATGTCAATCTGCTGTTTAACAACGCTGGTGTTGCTTTGGCGTCGGGCTCATTGCTGAATACATCCATAGAAGACTTTAAATGGCTAATGGACATCAATTTTTACGGCGTTTTATATGGCTGTAAAGCTTTTTTACCAATCCTGCAGAACGCAGAGTGGGGCAACATAATAAACGTATCCAGTTTATTCGGATTACTGGCGGTTGAGAACCAGAGCGCTTATAACTCAAGCAAGTTTGCGGTACGTGGTCTGACTGAGGCTCTCCGAATTGAATTAGATGCCATGGATTCGCATGTGAGTTGTACCAGCGTGCATCCTGGTGGCATCAAAACCAATATCGCCAAGCTGGCGCGTGTCGGTGAGAATGCCACACAAGAATTGATTACTGAACGCAATAAAGCGGTAAAAGATTTTGACAAGATCGCCCAGACCACAGCTGAATCGGCAGCACAGCAGATTCTCAATGCGGTTTTGAAAAACAAAAAACGGGTATTGATCGGCCCTGATGCCAAAGTTCTGGATAAGATCCAACGCCTTTTTCCGACTCGCTACAGTAGTATTTTTAACTGGATGATCAATAAACTGAGTTGAAACTCATCAGTTGGCTACAGCGCTTTTCCATATATGCTTTCGTAATGCGTAAACGATCACAGCGGCAGCAATCGACTTGTAGAGAGCCCCAAGGAGAAAGGGTTGTACACCTGCATAAAAAGCAGCAGTAGTGTTCAGCATAAAACTTAGCCTGAACCAGCCCGCAAACAGGATCAAGGTGTGTGCGAGTAACATGACACTGATCAATTGCAGTAAATTGGCCTGACGG
>JABDMI010000025.1 GCA_013001575.1 Gammaproteobacteria bacterium | reverse complement strand
TTAGAATACGCCGAAGTCTTCGACAATCTTTATGGCACCTCAAAGTCACAAGTACAAAAAGAACTGGACGCCGGCCAACACGTGCTTTTGGAGATCGACTGGCAAGGGGCACAACAGATTCGCCAAGCCTGGCCCGATTGTGTGAGTGTGTTCATATTGCCGCCCTCCTTGCCGGAACTGGAACGCCGTTTACGTACGCGTGCCACCGACAGCGAAAAAGTGATCCAAAGACGCTTGCGAGACGCTATCAGTGACATCGGCCATTGGCCCGAATTCGATCATGTGATCCTGAATGACAATCTGAAACAGGCTTTGCAAGACCTCAAACATGTGGTGGCTGGAATCAGCGAACAGACCCGCACCGACAACCCGGATCAGATTGATTTGATCCATCGCTGTGGCTTTAGCACAGCAGCCAGACTGGCGGATTCTGAAGAAGAATAATATTAACTAAATCGAATAAATCAGGAAATATTCCCTTTTTGTTGGATTTTTAGCTAAAATACGCTTAATTCTTCTGAATTTCCCTACTATTGGAACCCAAATAGATGACTTCACTTGAAGTTCATCGGGGCAAGTGTCCGCTAAACTGGGTGAATATGGCTGAAAGTTCGGACCTGGGTAAGACGATCCAGGGTCACATAAACTATTGAATTTGCAACATAGGACAAAAAATCATGGCTCGTATTACTGTTGAAGATAGCCTTAAAAATGTAGATAACATGTTTGAAATGGTCTTATTGGCTTCCAAACGTGCCCGCCAGATCGCCAATGGTTCCGAGCCAATGGTGCCGCGCGATAATGACAAACCCACCGTTATTGCCTTACGCGAGATCGCGGCCGGCGTTATCACCCACGAGATCATGGAAGAACGCGAAAAAGCCGTTCTGGACGAGCAAATTGCCGCCGAATTTGAAGAGCTGGAAGCGCAAGCCGCCACTGAAACGGAATTAATGGCTCAAGAGTAAGTGCAATATGGAGGCCGGTACATCCATTCTTGACCGCCTCCACCCTGGCAAGCGCGCCATCGGGATAGTCCAGCTGCTGGACAAGGTCAAAGCCTATCTTAATCCCGACGAGATCAAGCAAATCCAGAAAGCTTTTACCTTCGGGTTTAAAGCGCACGACGGACAAAAACGCAAAAGCGGCGTTCCCTACATTTCCCACCCGGTCGCGGTGGCCTCGATCCTGGCGGACATGGAGTTTGATCACCAAACCCTGATCGCTGCGATATTACACGACACCATCGAAGACACTGAAGTGGCCCGCGAAGACGTGGCCCTGGAATTTGGTGAATCGGTTGCCGCATTAGTGGACGGGGTCAGTAAACTCGATCAACTCGAATTTCGTTCCCGCGAAGAAGCACAAGCCGAAAGTTTCCGCAAACTTATGCTGGCCATGAGTAATGATGTCCGCGTTATTCTAATCAAACTCGCTGACCGCTTGCACAACATGCGCACCCTCGGCAGTTTGCCACAGGAAAAGAAACGCCGCATTGCACGTGAAACCCTGGATATTTATGCGCCTCTCGCGCATCGCCTGGGCATGCATGAAATTAAACAGGAACTGGAAAAGCTCGGACTCAAAGCGATGTACCCGGATCGTTATCGGGTCATTAAAGCCGAGATCCAAAAAACGGCCGGCAACCAAAAACAGGTTGTGCGCGATGTTTCCAAGAAATTAAAAAAACTAACCCAGGAAAATGGCATAGATGCCTTGATTGAAGGTCGCAATAAAGAGATCTATTCGATCTACAAAAAAATGCAGTCCCAACGCCTGCCACTGCGCGACATTGTGGATATTTTTGGCTTACGCATTGTGGTGCATAGCGTCGATGAGTGTTATCGCGTACTCGGAATTGTGCATACCCGCTATCGCCCGATGCTTGGCAAGTTCAAAGACTACATCGCCATTCCCAAACAGAACGGATACCAATCATTGCACACTACCGTGCTTGGTCCACGCGGCATGCCGATCGAGATCCAGATTCGCACAGTCGATATGCATCGTTTGGCCGAAGCCGGAATTGCCGCACACTGGCATTATAAAAATGCCGTCGCCGACAGTACCGCACCGCAAATTCGTGCACGTGAATGGATTGAGCATCTGATCGGCTTGAGTAAAGATGAGTCCGATTCAAAAGAATTCGTCGAAGATGTAAAAACCGACCTGTTCCCGGGCAAGGTTTTTGTGTTCACTCCCAAAGGCCGTATTATCCGTTTGGTGCGCTCCGCCACGCCGGTGGATTTTGCCTACGCCATACACACCGATATCGGGCATCGTTGCATCGGCGCCAAAGTCGACCGACGCATGGTGGCCTTAAGCACCAAACTGGAAAATGGCCAGACTGTAGAAATAGTGACCGACAAAAAATCAACTCCCAACCCGGCCTGGTTGAATTTTGTTGCCACGCCTAAAGCCCGTCATGCCATTCGTCAATACATTCGCTCCCTGACTGACACCGGCGCCGAGGACCTGGGTAAACGCATGCTCGACAGGGCCTTGCGTGCCATGGGCTCCAGCTTGAAAAAGATCAGTCGTGATCGCATCCAGGAACTCGCGAATGAATTTGATCTCACCCGCAAACGTGACCTGTTCCGTGAGATCGGACTGGGTCAACGTTTAGCGCCTCTGGTTGCCCAGCGACTCTTGCCCGAAGCCTCAGAAGAATCAGACAGCTCCTCGCAAGAATCATTAACGATTACCGGCACCGAAGGCTTGGTGGTTACCTATGGTAAGTGTTGTTACCCGATTCCCGGGGATGATGTCATCGGATATTTAACCGTGGGCCGCGGCATCGTGATCCACCGTGATACCTGTGGCAACCTGGTTGAATACCGCAACAAGCCATCACGCTGGCTGGAAGTGGAATGGGAAAATAATATTCAACAAAGCTTTCTGTGCGAGATAAAAATAACGACTGTTAACAAACCGGGTGTTTTGGCCATTATGTCGACTGTGATCTCGGACAATACTGCCAACATCGCTTCGGTGAGTGTGCAAACCAAAGACGATGACCTGAGCTTGTTGATATTCCAGATTTATGTAAAAAATACCGAACACCTCGCCAAGATCATTCATGACATGGAAACAATGGATGGCTTAATGCTGATCGAGCGCACCTAGCATCAGCGCGCAACAGAAAAAATCCGGGACTGACCTCGACCTCACACAATTAAACGGGGTAGGTCCGGCCATGCTCGAAAAACTTGAGTCTTATGGCATCCATGATCTGAAAGACCTGATATTCCATTTACCATTACGCTACGAAGATCGCACACGCACAGTTCCTATTGGCAGCTGTCTGCCGGGCCAGCGTGCTGTGATCGAAGCCGAGGTTGATCTCGCACAAACCGTATTTCGTGGACGCCGTTCCTTAACGGTCAAGATCAGTGATGGCAGCGGGCAAATGTCATTACGTTTTTTTCATTTCAGTAAACAACAACAAAGCCAGTTTGTTCAAGGGCAACGCATCCGCTGCTTTGGAGAAGTGCGGCGCAGTAAACAAGGTCTGGAAATGATCCATCCGGAGTATCGCCTGCTGCACAAAGACAGTGTCGAACCGGAACACGAACATTTAACCGCCATTTACCCAAGCACTGAAGGCATCGGACAAGGTCGTTGGCGATTATGGATGAAACAGGCCTTGGGCAAGATTCGCAGTCTGGAATTCCCGGAGTTATTGCCTGAAAAGATCTTGCAAAAAAATGATTTACCCGACCTGGTCTCTTGTCTGGAAATTTTGCATCACCCTGCTCCGGATACCCGCGTGGATGAATTGAACGACGGTAAACATCCAGCCATTCAACGTTTGGCTTTGGAAGAATTACTCGCCCACCAGATCAGCTTGCGTCAGGTACGCCTGGAACAAAAACGTGACAAGGCCCCGGGTCTTGTGGCAGATGAAAAAATAGTAAAACGCTTTCTCACCAATCTTGCCTTCGAACTAACTGGCGCTCAACAACGAGTGTACAAAGAAATACATAAGGACTTGCAACAAGGGCATCCTATGCTGCGTTTGTTACAAGGCGATGTGGGTTCCGGAAAAACTGTGGTGGCTGCCATGGCGTCTCTGGCCGCCATCAGTAATGGCTATCAAGTGGCCATCATGGCGCCAACCGAAATTCTGGCTGAACAACATTTGCAAAACTTTAAAGTCTGGCTTGAGCCATTGCAGATAAAAGTAGGTTGGCTAAGTGGCAGTAGCGGAGTAAAAGCCAGACGGGAATTGTTACATGATCTGGAAAAAGGCAACATCCAGGTTTTGGTTGGTACCCACGCACTGTTTCAGGAAGGCGTGGAATATCACAAACTCGGATTATGCATAATTGACGAACAACATCGCTTTGGCGTGCATCAGCGCCTGGCATTACGGGAAAAAGGCGATGTTGACAATTCTGGCATTCCGCATCAACTCATCATGACCGCCACTCCGATCCCGCGTACCCTGGCCATGAGTGCTTACGCCGATCTGGATGTTTCCGTTATTGATGAGTTGCCACCGGGACGCAAACCGGTTTCTACGGTGGTGATCGCGGAGGAACGGCGAGAGGAAGTTTTACAACGCATCAACGCTTATGTGGCGGACGGACGACAGGTCTATTGGGTGTGTCCTTTAGTTGAAGAATCCGAAAACCTGCAATGTCAGGCAGCCGAGATCACAGCTCAAACCCTGAGTGAAGTGTTCCCTGACTTAAGCATCGGTTTGGTGCATGGACGTTTGAAGAACAAACAAAAGGATCTGGTCATGCAGGCCTTTAAGCGCGGTGAAGTGGATCTTTTGGTGGCGACTACGGTGATCGAGGTTGGCGTGGATGTACCCAATGCCAACTTGATGGTGATCGAGAATGCCGAACGTCTGGGACTCTCGCAGCTACACCAATTACGCGGTCGCATTGGACGCGGGGCCGAGGCGGGGTATTGTGTGCTGTTATACAAGGCGCCTTTGTCCGATACCGCCAAACAACGTTTGCAGATCATGCGCAAAACCACTGACGGATTCAAAATTGCTGAAAAAGACCTGGAGATTCGCGGCCCCGGAGAATTACTCGGTACCCGTCAGACCGGACTCATGCGCCTACGCATTGCCGATCTGATGCGTGATGCTCACATGATCCCGGAACTGCATCAATACGCTGACGATATTCTGCAAAACCGTCCAAAACACGCTAAAGCTTTGATGCGACGCTGGTTAGGCGAACGCCTACGCTACGGCATGGTGTAAAATAGTCCCATGACGCAGATTTGGCACAACTCCAATTGGTCCGCACTCGCATACCTGCCCGAGCGGGCCAGAAGCATATTGCAATATTCCGGCTCACTTACCGAAGCGCTACAAAAACGTTTTGACAGTGATGACATAAAGATCAGCGTGGAAGACAGTCGCATCGAACGTGCTACACCGAAAATTAACCAATTACTCGATATTACCGACAATGAGATCCTGAAACGCATTGTGGTCATCAGCATTGGTCCCAAACCCTATATTTATGCCGAAACCTGTGCGCCGTGCTGGGCCACCGAAGAATTACCCTGGTTGGCCGATCTGGGCCATAGTGCCTTGGGGCAATATCTTTTTTCATTACCGAATGTCGAGCGCAGTGAATTCCGCTATGCCTTGCTTGACCTGAGTCAGCTGGAAGTTGATTTTATTTTTGAACAAGATATAACTTTGTGGGCGCGACGCTCACTGTTCCAGGTTCCGGGAAAAACCGTTGATAAAGTTCCTCTACTCGTCACCGAAGTGTTCATGCACCATGTTGCACCAAGTATTGTGTCAGAGAGTTTTTCCGGTGCTGAATATTATTGTTGAGACTCAGGTCAAGACACTCAAAAATTCCAAAAATATTATCTTCATTGTTTAGCTCCAAACTCAAAAACTATCTTCTCCTGATGCGTTTTGATAAACCCATCGGGATCTATCTTGTGTTGTGGCCGACGCTGTGGGGATTGTGGATTGCCGGAAACGGACACCCGGGTGTAAAACTGTTTTTTATTTTTGTCTTGGGTTGTGTGTTGATGCGTGCCGCGGGTTGTGTGATAAACGATTACGCCGACCGGGGTTTTGATAAACACGTTGATCGCACCAAAAACCGGCCGTTAACAGCGGGTAAGGTTTCCGAAACAGAGTCTTTGCTTCTGTTTGCAGTATTAAGTCTGACAGCATTCATTCTGGTTTTACAAACCAATAAGTTAACCATCCTGCTCTCGTTCGTGGCTCTGTTTCTCGCAATAATTTACCCTTTCACCAAACGATTTATTTCCCTGCCGCAGGCCTGGCTTGGGCTTGCTTTCGGCTGGGGTATTCCAATGGCTTTTGCGGCACAACTAGATTTGCACACAATTACTGAAATCCCTCGCGTCGCTTGGCAATTACTCATCGCCAATGTGTGTTGGGCCGTTGCCTATGACACCATGTACGCCATGGTGGACAGACAGGATGACCTCAAGATCGGGGTTAAATCCAGTGCCATTCTTTTTGGGCAATACGACAGGGTTATGATCGGGCTTATGCAAATTGGCATGTTGGTTCTATTGTTTAATGTCGCTGCTCATACACCCTTCCCTGTGCATAATGGTCTTTTGTTCAAATTGGGAATTGTGCTGGCCATCGGCTTTATGCTGTATCAACAATTTTTGATCAGGGAGCGTAACCCCCAAGCGTGTTTCAAGGCATTTTTAAATAATCACTGGGTTGGTATGAGCATCTTCTCCGGCATTGCCCTCGAATATATTCTTCAATAAGCCAAAATCATCATATTTAACAAAAATATTCACATTTCCAGACACGAATCCACTGTTTTATTTGCTATAGTGATTGATTCACCGGGCAAGCTTAAACTCCAATCTGCTTCCCATTCAACACACAACGGGAGAGAAAAATGTCCTTATTTGGTTTTGTAAAAGATATTGGTAATCGTGTTTTCAATAAAGACGAAGACGCGGCAGAAAAAATTCGTGACCATATCCAGGAAGCCGGTGTCGGTATCCGGAATTTTGAAGTGGTTTTTGATGATGGGATCGCACAACTCAAAGGCGAAGTAAACACTAAAGCCGACAAAGAAAAAGCCATCTTGTTGGCCGGCAATGTCGCCGGGGTAGCAGATGTAATGAGCCAGATAGTTGTTAAGCAGGATGCACCTGCTGGCGGTTCTGTTGCTGGGGCTGCCGGTTCTGCGGCTCCCGTGGACGCACCAGTTGGAAAGGAAGAAGAGACCGAATTTTATGTGGTTAAACCAGGCGACACCCTGGGCAAGATCGCTAAAGAATACTATGGTGATGCCATGCAGTATCCAAAGATCTTTGAAGCCAATAAAGAAGTCATTAAAGATCCGGACTTGATCTTTGTTGGTCAAAAAATTCGAATCCCTAAATAATTATCGATTATTTGATTATTGATTCGCAGTTTGTTTTGTAAAGCCCGCTTTTGCGGGCTTTTTTATATTTGATTTCAAGCAACTTTCGGGAATAAATCCAAACTCATTCCGCGCGAGCACAACACCACACATCTACACGTTTAACGCCCGCACTTATTAATGCTTTGCTTACAGCTTCTGCGGTTGCACCGGTAGTCATCACATCATCGATAAGCGCCACGAACTCCGGAATTTCGATCTTGTGATTCACCTGAAACGCTTTTTGTAAATTTTTTTGTCGCTGCTCTTGGCTTAACAAAGATTGCCGGGGCGTATGGCGCACACGATGTACAAGACCTGGCAATACCGGAACGGATAAATGCCGGCTTAAAGCATTGGCCAAGAGGTGCGCCTGATTATAGCCGCGTTGAAATTCGCGTATGGGATGTAGAGGCACTGGCAACAAAGCCTGGGGCAGACCATTTTTGTGAATGTTCTCATTATTAGCATAGGCATATTGCAGGTCTTGACTCATCAATGCAGCAAGCGTATCGGCGTAATCCAGTCGTCCATGATATTTTAAGCCTATTACCAGACGGTCTAGCGGATATGCATACACAAACGTCGCGATGGCTTTTTCCCAGGGCGGTGGATTTTGCTGGCAAGCACCACACAGCTCTTCGGAAATTTCATTGTCCTGTAACAACAAAGGAATGGAGCAAACTTTACAACAATGGATATTATGCAGAAACTGGTTGCTGCAGGGTTCACAAACGCTGGCGATGATCGTTTCACTACTATTTTTATAATTCCTTTGCTGCTGATCGACATTACAGATCAAACAGTTTTGTCGCAATAAATTTTGTAAAAACCCATGTGTACGCTTGCTTAGATTTTTATATGATTTCCTGAAGTGCATGCTGATAACATCCTGTTAATCACCAACAATGATTATAATGAAGCAAAACCGATAAAGTCAGCAACTCGAAAACTTTCAGATTAATCCTACAGCGCATGAGCACAATCACCCCACAAGCCATAGTCTCGCATTACGCTAGTTACGCTCCGCATTATTCGCGGCATGCGGAGCTGCAAAAAATTACGGCTCATGAACTACAGGAGCGGCTGGGCATAATCAATATTGAGATCAACAACATTCTGGACCTTGGTTGCGGACCCGGTTTTCTAAGCAAAAACCTGCAAAAGCGTTTCAAAACAGCAAAATTACATTTACTGGATCTGTCGCCAGACATGTTGGTTCTGGCAAAAAAACACAAGCCCTGGTTTAGAAAAATCGAACTTATTCAGGAAAACGCAAACTCAATGCCATTGGCAGATGATTGTATGGATCTGGTGATCTCGAACTTGATGTTGCAGCAAAACCCGGACCCGGATGCCGTTTTTGCGGAAGTGCAGCGGGTGACCCGTGAGAATGGCCTGTTTACTTTCACCACCCTGGGGCCGGACAGTTTCAAGGAATTACGCCAAGCCATGATTTCAGCCCATATAGATTTTCCAGAAGATGCTTTTGGACACTTGACGGATATGCACGACATTGGTGACGCCCTGGTTCGAAATGGACTGCGTGAACCGGTGCTGGATGTGGATCTCTTGAAATTGTCCTACGCGAATTTTTCCGATTTGTGGAAAGAGTTACTGATAACCGGCTGCGTACTGCAGGATATTTCAAATTCAGAAATGGATAAACTTGCCCAATCCTACCCGAGAGCCGGACATAGCGAGGATTATCAAGTCAGCATTGAAGTCGTGTATGCCCAAGCCTGGGCTGGTGATGGAAAATCTCGTGCACGCACGCCCGATGAAGTGCATATCCCGTTAAGTCGTATCCAGCGTCGCTAAATATTGTCAGTTTGATCAGGTAACACGCACAAGAATTAAGCAGACTTTAGTAAATACTTTTGTATTTTGAAAATCGGGAGCCATTTAACAAACATTTTGTAATTTTGCGACACATAAAATGTGAAAATCTGGGATAATATGTTGCTTTATTTAACACTTTCGCCATCCAGTGGCCAATTTTGGAGTTGCTTGCATGTCAAAGCGAATCTCGACGATTATTTATACAATTTTTGCCTGCCTGGGCACCTCCCTGTTTGCCGAGGAAGCGCCTAGCGAATGGGGCTTGAACATGCCGGTGGGCGTCACCGAAGTGAGCAAAGAAGTCTATGGACTGCACATGCTGATCTTTGTGATCTGCTGTGTCATCGGGGTCGTGGTCTTTGGTGCCATGATCTGGTCCATTATTCATCACCGCAAATCCAAAGGCGCGGTTGCCGCTCAATTTCATCACAGCACCAGTCTCGAGATCGCCTGGACTGCAATTCCGGTTCTAATTCTGTTTTTCATGGCCTATGTGGCGACCGGTCCATTGATCACCATCGAAGACACCACGGATGCAGACATCACCATTAAAGCCACCGGCTACCAGTGGAACTGGGGCTATGAATACCTGGACGAAGGATTTAGTTTCCGCAGCTATCTTGATGAAGACAGTAACGCTGCACGTCAGGTCGGCTCGGGCATTGACCCGAGAACCGTTGAGAATTACTTATTGAATGTGGATAACGCCATGGTTGTTCCGGTTGGCAAAAAAGTGCAAATGCTTTTGACCGGTGCAGACGTTATTCACGCCTGGTGGGTGCCGGAGCTTGGCGGTAAAAAAGACGCCATCCCGGGTTTTGTGAACGAATTATGGTTCCGCGCTGATGAGCCTGGTGTATACCGCGGCCAATGTGCCGAGCTTTGCGGTAAAGACCATGGCTTTATGCCGATCGTGGTTAAAGCCGTCTCGGACGATGAATACGCAGCTTGGGTAAAACAGCAGAAAGAAAGTGCCAGTTTTGAATACAAAGATTACGACATGGACACTCTAATGGCGGATGGCGAATCGTCTTATAACAAAGTTTGTGCCTCTTGCCACCAAATGAATGGAGCCGGTTTACCGGGCGCCTTCCCGGCCTTGTTGAAAGACTCTTTGGCCGTGGGCGATGTAAACGAGCATATCGACGTAATTATTAATGGCGTTGAAGGTACCGCAATGGCCTCTTTTGCCAGTTTGAATGATTACGAGATCGCTGCCATCGTCACGTATGAGCGTAATGCCTGGGGCAATGACACCGGCGACTTGGTGCAACCAGCCGACATCCGTGACCGTAAAGCCGCCAAGTAACAACAATTACAAATTTTATTTTTAACTTTTAAGAATCAAAGAAACGAAAACACCGCCAAGCGGACGATTTTTCAGGAGTAAGGAATGACTACAACAGTCGCCACACACGATACAAGCCACGACCACGCACACGACGATCACGGCCCGGCCAAAGGCATTCGTCGCTGGATCTACGCAACCAACCACAAAGACATCGGCAGCATGTATCTGATCTTTGCTTTCAGCATGTTCATTATCGGTGGTTTGATGGCGTTTGTGATCCGTGCCGAATTATTCCAGCCTGGCTTACAACTGGTCGATCCGCAATTCTTTAATTCCATGACCACCATGCATGCCTTATTCATGATCTTTGGTGGTGTGATGCCGGCCTTTACCGGTCTGGCCAACTGGATGGTGCCATTGCAAGTGGGCGCTCCCGACATGGCCTTGCCGCGTTTGAATAACTGGAGTTTCTGGCTCTTGCCTGCAGCGTTCCTGATCTTGTTCTCGACCTTGTTTATGGAAGGTGGCGCGCCGGCCGGTGGCTGGACCATGTATCCACCCCTGATGTTGCAAACCGGTGACGCCTTCCCGTTTGTGATCTTGTCGATCCACTTGATGGGTATCTCTTCCATCATGGGCGCGATGAACGTGATCGTGACCATTCTGAACATGCGAGCACCTGGCATGAGCTTGTTGAAAATGCCTTTGTTCTGCTGGACCTGGTTGATCACCGCTTACTTGTTGATCGCTGTTATGCCGGTCTTGGCTGGCGCGGTCACCATGTTGTTGACCGATCAGTTCTTTGGCACCAGCTTTTTCAATGCTGCAGGTGGCGGTGATCCGGTCATGTTCCAGCACATTTTCTGGTTCTTTGGTCATCCCGAGGTCTACATTCTGATCTTGCCGGCCTTCGGGGTGGTTTCAGAAATTATTCCGACCTTCTCACGAAAACCCTTGTTCGGCTATGAGGCCATGGTCTACGCGACCGCGGGAATTGCCTTCTTGTCCTTCATCGTCTGGGCGCATCACATGTTTACCGTGGGCATGCCATTATCAGGGCAGCTGTTTTTCATGTTCGCCACCATGTTGATCGCCGTGCCCACCGGGGTTAAGGTCTTTAACTGGGTTGCCACCATGTGGAAAGGCTCGATGAGTTTCGAGACCCCGATGCTGTTCGCACTGGCTTTTGTGTTCCTGTTTACGATTGGTGGTTTCTCCGGGTTGATGCTGGCCATCGTTCCCGCTGACTTCCAGTATCACGATTCGTATTTCGTGGTGGCGCATTTCCATTACGTACTGGTTCCGGGCGCCATATTCGGAATTATCGCCGGGGTTTATTACTGGCTACCAAAATGGACCGGAGTAATGTACAACACCAAGGCGGGAAAATGGCACTTCTGGATGTCTACAATTTTTGTCAACGTGACCTTCTTTCCGCAACATTTCCTCGGGCTGGCCGGCATGCCGCGTCGTATCCCGGATTACGCCACACAATTCACCAACTTTAATATGATCTCAAGTGTCGGTGCTTTTGCATTTGGACTGTCACAATTGATCTTCCTGTATGTGATCATTCAAGCCGTGCGTCAAAAAGGCGACAAAGTGTCTGCGCAGGTTTGGGATAACCCGGTTGGACTGGAGTGGACGGTTCCTTCACCGGCACCTTTCCACACCTTTGAAACCCCGCCACGTGTAGTGTAAATAACAGACAATGACATTGAATACGGACAAGCAAGCCAAAAAAGAGCAAGACCGCAAGAATATCGCGACTGCCCTTAAAGTCCTGGCCTTTGCCCTGACGGTATTTTTTGCTTTTATTTATTTAACCTGGAAAAGTAACAACGGCGCTTAAGGTCGCCAGCAACTAGTGAGTAACGCAAACCAAAAAGAAAATAACAAACTGGTTGGCCAGTTAGTATTGTTTGCGATCGGGATGTTTGGCTTTGGTTTT
The DNA here is from genome assembly GCA_013001575.1 of Gammaproteobacteria bacterium. Classification (NCBI taxonomy): domain Bacteria; kingdom Pseudomonadati; phylum Pseudomonadota; class Gammaproteobacteria; species Gammaproteobacteria bacterium. The sequence goes on along the minus strand of JABDMI010000025.1, from coordinate 16,411 downwards.
GCCTTGATTCCCTTGTACGATATTTTTTGCGAGGTGACGGGTTTCAGAACCCAGAATGTCCAGGCCGAAATGACTAGTGATATTGTAGTAGATGAAAACCGCTTGATCACGGTTGAGTTTATTGCCAACACGGCAGACAACCAGGATTGGGTATTCCGCCCGGTCCTGAGTAAAATGCAAGTGCACCCTGGCAAGGTATATACAGCAAATTATTTTGCTCAAAACCTGCAAGCCAGAACTGTGGTCGGAACCGCCACGCCGGATGTTAAACCGGTAGAAGTGAACAAGCATTTTAAAAAGCTGGAATGTTTTTGTTTTACACAACAAGATTTTGCAGCCAATGAAGGACGGGAAATGCCAGTGCAGTTTGTAATTGACCCGGCCTTGCCCGAACACATAGAACGCATGACGCTGTCGTATACTTTTTTTGTGAATAAAAAACTCACACAGGAAAAGTTACAGGCTGCGTCAAACTAATTATAGTAATTTAGACAAGTAATAATAGAGGAAAGACCAATGGCACACGCCGCTGACTACAGTAAACAATATTACGTTCCGCATTCCAGCAGATGGCCGATCATTGCTGCTGTTGCCTTGTTTATTTTCATGATTGGGGCCGCTAACTGGTTAAATGGCGTTGCTTCCGGTAAATGGGTATTTTTGCTCGGTCTTGCCGCGATTATTTACATGATCTTTGGTTGGGGCGCGGATGTGATTCGCGAAAACAACGAAGGCATTAATAATTTACAAGTGGATCGCTCCTACCGCATGGGTATTGGCTGGTTTATTTTTTCAGAAGTCATGTTTTTTGCCGGATTCTTTGGCGCTCTGTTCTACGCGCGTCAGTTTGCCTTGCCATGGCTAGCCGGTGACGGTAACAATTTCTTTACCAACTTTTTGTTACACAGCGGTTTTGAAGGCGGTTGGCCAAGTAATGGACCGGAAGCCCTGGGTGGCGAATACAAACCCATGGGGCCTTTCCCGCTTCCGACCATCAACACCATTCTGTTGATCAGTTCTTCGTTCACCATCACTATTGCCCATCACGCCATGCTGAAGAACAAGATGGACAAAGCGTTTTGGTATACGGTGGTTTCGGTGTTACTGGGCTTCCTGTTTGTGGGCTTGCAGGCCTTTGAATACTACGAAGCCTATGCACATCTGAATTTGAGAATGGAAACCGGCATTTACGGATCGACCTTCTTTATGCTCACCGGCTTTCACGGCTTGCACGTAACCTTGGGGGCAACCTTGTTAACCATCATGGCGGTACGCATAAAACGCGGGCACTTTACCCCGGAACGGCATTTTGGCTTCCTGGCCGCCGAGTGGTATTGGCACTTTGTTGACGTGGTCTGGATCATGTTGTATTTCTTTGTGTATTGGATGTAACGGCAATTCATAAACCCATTCAAAAGCGCCTTTCGGGGCGCTTTTTTATTGCTTGATTTATATGACAAAGATTCTAAGTGTCTCTTTAATATGGAGTTTTTTTCAGATGGGTCACGAAAAACCTGTTACTAAGCCGAATGAGTTACAATCACCTTACAAAAGATACTAAATCTGGCAATCTGACCAGAGCAACATTTCGGAGTCAATTCACTTGAGTACACAACACGCACTCGACAAGATCGAGCAGATAAAACAGCGTTGGCAACAAATGATCGCCAACTACACCCAGGCCAACACCAAACGTGCCGTTTGGCAATTGGTGAATTCAATCGTTCCTTATATAGGTCTTTGGATCCTGATGCCTTTCGCCATGCAAGTTTCATACTGGCTGGTGCTACCATTGGCATTACTGGCGGCCGGATTCCTGATCCGGGTTTTCATCATTATGCACGATTGCGGGCATGGCTCGTTTTTCAAAACCAAAAAAGCCAATGATTTCTGGGGTTACATTTGTGGAGTCTTGGTGTTTACGCCTTACCAAAAATGGACCCGTGAACATGCAATCCATCACGGTACTGCAGGCAACCTGGATAAACGTGGTACCGGTGATGTCTGGACCATGACAGTAAAAGAATACATGAACTCCGGATTCTGGAAACGCCTGGGTTACAAAGCATTTCGCCATCCTTTGTTTCTGTTTGTACTCGCACCCTTCCTGATGTTTGTCATCGACTACCGTTTCAGTTACGGGAAAACCAATACCGCAGCAAATCGCATCAGTGTGCGCATGAATAATCTTGGAATTGCTGTGATGTTCCTGATCGGAACTTATACCATGGGACTGGCAACCTTCAGTTTGATCATGTTACCCGTGATCTGGATGGCCGCGATCTGGGGGGTGTGGCTGTTCTATGTGCAGCATCAGTTTGAGGATGCTTATTGGGAAGCACAAAATCACTGGGACTTTATCAAAGGTGCGGTTGAGGGAAGTTCGTTCTATAAATTACCCAAAGTACTGCAATGGTTCTCCGGCAACATCGGTTTCCACCATATTCATCACCTGAGTCCACGTATCCCGAATTATATGCTGGAAAAATGCCACAAGGCCAATGAACTGTTTGCCGAGATCAAGCCGCTGACCTTCTGGCGCAGTTTTAAAACCGCCAGTCTGCGTTTATGGGATGAAGAAAAACAGCGCATGTTGAGTTTTAGAGAGTTCAGAAAGCTTAAACGTGCCGGGGCTTTTGCCTAAAATAATCCAGGGCAATTACCGATCTAAAGAAAGTTAGATAATTAAAACCGGCGTTGATCGCCGGTTTTTTTTGCCTATTATAAAAATAATTTATACGCCGGATTTTCTGATTCGTTCACATAACTAAAGCCGGTCGCGTTCAAAAAGCGGGTAAAGGCGAGCGCGTCATTGTCCGGCACCTGGATTCCCAGTAAAACCCGACCATAATCGCTGCCGTGATTGCGGTAATGGAATAGTGAGATGTTCCAGTTGCTGGCCATTTTTTTCAAAAACCCCAATAAAGCGCCGGGCTGTTCCGGAAAAGAAAAGCGGTAGAGTTTTTCATGCAAGGCTTGTTTGGCTCGCCCACCCACCATGTAACGCACGTGTGACTTGGCGGTCTCGTCCGCAGACAAGTCGACGGGCGCATAACCGGCCTTTTCCAGGGCATTGATCAATTGCATTTTTTCCACAGCACCCTGTTTCAATGCCACCCCGACAAACACATGCGCTTCGCTCTCATCGTTGTAACGATAATTAAACTCGGTAATAGAGCGTTCACCGATCACTTCACAAAATTGCAAAAAACTGCCAGGTCGTTCCGGAATGGTGACAGCGAGTATGGCTTCTTTTTGCTCTCCAAGGTCAGCGCGCTCGGCAATATATCGCAATCGATTAAAATTTACATTGGCACCGCACAAAATACCAACCACAAATTGAGGTTTTGTATCTAATGTGGGTAAATGTTTTTTAATTCCGGCCAATGCGATCGCTCCGGCCGGTTCTGGAATCACACGCGCATCCTCAAAAGTGTCCTGGGTTGCCGCACAGATCTCGTCGTTACTAACCTGGATGATGTCATCCACAAATTGTTTACACAGCTGATATGTAAGCTCACCGACTTGTTTAACGGCCACGCCCTCGGCAAAGCGCCCGACAGATCCCAGAGCAACCGGCTTACCCGCAGCAAATGCTGCATGCATGGACGCACTTTCCGCCGCCTCCACGCCGATTACTTTACACTCGGGTTTGAGCGCTTTGATCGCAAGCGCTATTCCAGCCGCCATACCGCCACCACCAATCGGCACATACACATAATCGGTATGGGGTAATTGTTGCAGGATTTCCAGTCCAATGGTGGCCTGTCCCTGAATCACAACCTCGTCGTCGTAAGGGTGTACAAAAACGCGCTGCTGTTGTTCTGCCAAGTCGTAGGCATGTTCGCAGGCTTGATCAAAATTTTCGCCATATAAGACTACGTCAGCCCCTTTGGCGCGCACCGCTTCAACTTTGATGTCCGGTGTGATGATCGGCATGACCACCACGGCACTGATACCCAAATGTTTGGCCGCCACCGCGACTCCCTGGGCGTGATTGCCGGCAGAGGCACAGATCACCCCTTTTTTACGCTCGCTATCAGTAAGACTTTGCAATTTGGCGTAGGCGCCACGGATCTTGAATGAAAAAACGCTTTGCTGATCCTCACGCTTCAAACGAATATCACAAGCAAGTCGTTCGGACAAATGCGGTAAATGCGTCAGTCCGGTATGCACCACCAGATCACTCAGATCAAGAGCCTGGATCTTGTCCAGATATTCCTGTTGTACAGAGTTAATCTTCGGTGAGGCCGAAGTAAGATGCGATGTTGGAGTACTGCCCATGCTTCAACCAAGTCTATGCAGGTTTTCTGAATAGGTACGCTTGTTAGTTAATGCGTTTATGACTGAGTCGGTGAACTCTTGTGTGCTAACCGGTGCATTGTTGGTCAGATCAGCCGTCAGGATGCCAGCATCCCAGCTTGTAAACACCGCTTTTTCCAGGTCAGTCGCCGCTTTCTCATGCCCAAGAGAATGGCGTAACAGCATAGCCAAACTTAATAACATGGCAGCCGGGTTGGCAATATCCTGCCCGGCAATATCCGGCGCTGAACCGTGAATGGGTTCGTACAAGGCTACGGACTGTGTGGCGTCTTGCCCGGAAAATGATGCCGATGGTAAAACGCCTAATGAGCCACACAACATGGATGCTTCATCCGACAAAATATCTCCAAACAGATTTTCCGTCAGAAGCACATCAAAGTGAGCGGGTTTTGCGATCAAATGCATGGCCGCGGCATCCACCAGGATATGTTCCAATTCAACCTCGGGAAATTCCTCGGCCGCAATTCGAATGACAGTTTCTCTCCACAGGCGAGAAGTTTCCATCACATTGGCTTTATCCACCGAAGTCACTTTGTTGCGTCGGCCTTGAGCCAGTTTAAACGCCAGGCGTGTGATGCGCTCGATCTCGGGAACCGAATAAACACAGGTATCCGTAGCGGTATCACCTTCGCGAAATTTATTACCGAAATACAAGCCCCCGGTTAACTCACGCACGATCAACATATCGACACCCTGGAGTTTTTCTGTTTTCAGGGGAGATAAGCTTGCCAATGATTTTTGCAAACTCACAGGTCGCAGGTTGGCAAACAAATTAAAAGTTTTACGTAATTTCAATAAGCCAGCTTCAGGTCGGTCGGCTCCCTTGAGTTGATCCCATTTTGGCCCACCGATAGCCCCCAGCAAAATAGCATCGGCTTGTGCACAGGCGTCGATAGTGCTTTGTGGCAAAGGATCCGAGTGACTATCAATTGCGGCTCCCCCAACGGGATATTCTTGTAGATCTATATCGAGTTGATAAATTTCTTTAAGCTGTAATAGCACGCGTTTGGCTTCGTTATAGACTTCCGGGCCAATGCCGTCGCCTGGTAGGCCAACGATCTTTTTTATTCTGGACATAATTTTTCTACGCCTTATTCATGCAATGCTTTTTCGTAAGCATCTATTTTTTCTTGTTGTGACAAAAGATAATCGAGTTGATCGTAGTTGTGCGATAAACAATATTGCGAGAACTCATCCAGTTCGAAAGTAAAACTGCCAAAGCCATTGATGTCATAGCTCAACGCTGAAATATTAATTGTGACTTCGGTAACCGGATTGTCACTTAAAAACTGATAAGTTTTAGCATCGATGACGATGGGCAGTAAACCGTTTTTAATGCAGTTGTTTCGAAAGATGTCGGCAAACTGGGTCGACATCACCACTTTGAATCCCAGGTCCAGTAAAGCCCAGGGTGCGTGTTCGCGCGATGAACCACACCCGAAGTTATTACCACCCACCAGGATAGCGGTTTCCTGTGGGTCAAATTGAGTAAACGCATGTTCGGATAATTCATTACCAGATTCGTCATAACGCCAGTTATAAAAGGCCCCGGCACCCAGGCCTTTACGGCTGGTGGTGGTGAGAAACTTGGCCGGGATGATCTGGTCGGTATCGATATTGTCGGTTAACAGGTTGAATGTTTTCGAAACAAGCATATTGCTTTGACTGTTCTGACTCATGCCGCACACTCCTGCTCTCTGGGGTCAGCAATTTTTCCCTGAATAGCGGATGTGGCCGCAACCATCGGACTCGCAAGAATGGTGCGCACGTCTTTGCCCTGGCGTCCGATGAAATTACGATTACTGGTGCTCACCACCAGGTCGCCGGGTTTGCCAATGTCTCCGTTCATGCCCAGACACATGGAACAGCCAGGCTCCCGCCACTCGGCACCCGCCTGAAGAAAAATTTCGTGCAAGCCTTCGGCCTCGGCTTGTTGCTTAATTAATTCCGAACCCGCGACGACCAAGGTGCGAACTTTAACTTTCTTTTGGGACATAATTTTTGCTGCCACACGCAGATCCCGGATGCGTGAATTGGTACAACTGCCAATAAATACCAGGTCAATAGGTTTCCCCAGTACCTGTTCGCCCTGGGCAAAACGCATGTACTCCAGCGAGCTCTTATCAGACGCATCCTCACTCTGCGGGATTACCGAGTTCACGGCAAATGCCATGCCCGGGTGCGTGCCATAAGTGATGGTGGGTTGAATATCGCTGGCATTGATCTGCACTTCGGCATCAAAAACTGCATCCATGTCTGTAGCTAATGATTTCCACGCAGTCACTGCCGCATCCCAGTCGGCGCCTTGTGGCGCGTGCTTACGACCTTTTAAATAGGCAACAGTTGTTTCATCCGGCGCGATCATTCCAGCGCGAGCACCGCATTCGATCGACATATTACACACGGTCATGCGCTCTTCCATGTCCATGGCGCGTATGGCTGAACCGGCGTATTCGATGACATAACCGGTGCCACCATTCACGCCAATGCTGGCGATGATATGCAAGATCACATCCTTGGCGCTGACACTGTCCTGAAGTTCACCATCAACTGTAATGCGCATGCTTTTGGATTTGCGTTGCAATAAACACTGGCTGGCGAGTACATGCCCGACTTCCGTAGTGCCAATGCCAAAGGCCAGGGCCCCAAAGGCGCCATGGGTACTGGTGTGTGAATCGCCGCACACGATGGTTTTACCCGGCTGGGTAGCGCCGATCTCGGGACCGATCACATGCACAATGCCGCGGTGCGGACTGTCCCAGGCATGGCATTCGATCCCGTGTTTTTGGCAATTGGCGAGTAAGGTATCAACTTGCTTTTTAGCCTGGGGTGTAACGTAATCACGATTCCCGTCAGCATCCGGAGCAGTGGTTGGGGTGGAATGATCGATGGTGGCCAAACAATTTTTCACCGAACGCACCGGCAGGCCACGCGTTTCCAGTTCAGCAAAAGCCTGGGGCGAAGTAACTTCATGCAACAAGTGCAGATCAATATATAAAATAGCCGGAAAATCCGAAGTCTCCGGCTGTACACAATGCGCGTCCCACACTTTGTCGTACAAGGTTTTTGGCTGAGTGCTGCTCATATAAATCTCTTGGGAAAATTATTTATCGCACTAAACGATGTACATTTCCGGTCTCGGCCGGGTCCTTAACCAGATGGAACCAGCCCCACTCGTCTTCGGTTGTGCCATCGATAAGACCAAAGAATGCATCCTGTAAGGCCTTGGTCATCGGGCCACGACCTCCGCAACGCACTTCGTTATCATCCACTGAACGTACCGGCGTGATCTCGGCGGCCGTACCCGTCATGAATATTTCATCGGCGGTGTATAAAGCTTCGCGTGGCAAGCCTTGTTCGCGCACTTCAAACCCGAGTTTACCCGCCAGTTTGATGACAGTATCACGCGTGATACCACTCAGGATGGAACAACCCGCGGTCGGGGTGTAAATAATATCGTCCCGAATAATGAACAGATTCTCTCCGGCACCTTCTGACAAGGTTCCGTCAACGCCCAAGCCTATCCCCTCGTCAAAGCCGAGGCGATGCGCTTCACGGGTGATCAATTGACTGGAGAGATAATTGCCTCCGGCCTTAACCCCGGATGGCATGGTGTTGGGGGCCAGACGTGCCCAACTTGAGACACAGGCCCGTATGCCTTTTTCACGCGCTTCCGCGCCCATGAAATTGTCCCATTCAATGGCCGCAACCACCGTTTCCACCGGCGAGCCAGGCTTGGCGTACAGACCAAGACCGCCATTGCCGCGGAAAACTACCGGACGGATGTAGGCTTCATTCAGGTCATTGGCCACCACCACTTGTTTGCAAATGTTATTCATTTGTTCTTCATTAACGCCAACCTCAAGGTCATAAACCCGGGCCGATTCAAACAAGCGGCGCGTGTGTTCGGGCAAACGAAAGATCGCGGTACCTTTATGGGTATCGTAGGCGCGCACACCTTCGAAGACCGACGAGCCGTAATGAATGGCGTGTGTCATGACATGTACATTGGCCTCATCCCAGGGGATCAGTGCACCGTTCATCCAGATTTGTTTTTTATTACTCATGGTCATATTGCCCTTTGTGCTGATTTAATTTGTTGCTCGCTAGAGTCATCGTATAACTCCGTGGAATTTTGTTTCTGGCGTTTGCATTCACGGTTGATGCAATTAATAACCGCCAGTGCAGTGGCTTCAACAATGTCGGTGCTCGCACCGGAACCATTGCGTTGCTGGCCGTCGATTGATAAAGAGACTTTTACCTCACCTTGTGCGTCATCGCCAATACTGATGTTCTGTATACGATAGTCAAAAAGCTCGATCTCGGTGTTCATCGCTTTACGCATCGCATTAATCACGGCATTCACCGGACCATCGCCATCCGCTGTAGCCAGAACCGGTTTGCCTTTATGCAGGACTTCGACAATGGCGGTTGCGTTTTGCTGGCCATGTCGAACTGTGGTTTGCACTTGCAAGGAAAATAATTCCCAGGGACCGGATTGCGCTTGCTTGCCCAGAACCAAAAATTCCAGATCCTCATCGGTGATGTCTTTTTTACGATCAGCCAGTTGTTTGAATTGTTTAAATAGGTCGTTCAAATTATTTTCATCAAAACTGATGCCCAGGGACTGCAGGCGCTCTCGAAAAGCGTGACGACCGCTGTGTTTGCCCAGCACCAGTGAGGTTTTCTCAATCCCCACGTCTTCCGGTTGCATAATCTCGTAGGTGTTGCGGTTCTTGAGCATGCCGTGTTGATGAATGCCGGCCTCGTGCGCAAAGGCATTACGCCCTACGATGGCTTTATTGGCCTGCACACTGGAGCCGGTGATCAGACTGACCAGGCGCGAGGTCGGGTGCAGTCGTTTGGTATTGATCGTGGTGTCTACCCCGTAATAAGGCTTACGGGTTTTTAAAGCCATGACCACTTCTTCCAAGGCGGCATTTCCCGCACGTTCGCCAATGCCATTAATGGTGCATTCGACCTGACGCGCTCCGGCTTCGATCGCAGCCAGGCTGTTGGCAACGGCAAGCCCCAGATCATTGTGACAATGCGAACTCAGAATAATGTCATCACGCCCAGCTAGGGTGGATTTGATGTGGCGAAAAATGTTCGCGAATTCTGTGGGCGTGGTGTAACCGACCGTGTCAGGAATATTCAAGGTGGTGGCACCGGCGGAAACCGCAACCTGAAAAGCCTCGGCCAAAAAATCCAGTTCGGTACGACCGGCGTCTTCGGCGGAAAACTCGATGTCGTCAAAATACTGACGTGCAAACGTGACCGATTCTTCAATACTCTGCAAGATCTGGTCTTTTTCCATTTGCAGCTTGTATTGACGATGCAATGGACTGGTGGCAATAAACACATGCAGGCGTTTATTCGGTGCAGGCTCCAGGGCTTTTGCCACGGATTCAATATCACCTTGTTGCGAGCGGGCCAGACCACAAATGGTAGACTTCAATCCGAGGGAAGCAACCTTGTGCACAGCCGAAAAATCACCGGGTGACGCAGCTGGAAATCCGGCCTCGATAATGTCCACGCCCAGTTCGTCGAGGGCATGGGCAATTTTCAGTTTCTCATCAATATTCATGGAACAGCCGGGAGACTGTTCGCCGTCGCGTAAAGTTGTGTCGAATATTTTAACCGTGTTCATACTTCTATACCGTGTGAAATTTTTGTTGCCTTTCAAGCTTGTTGCATTAATCGATCATGGTGTCGTGTCTGGAGTAGCGCAAAGTGTTTTTTCTCAATCCCTCGGCCAATTCTGCCTCGGTAAGATTGACCGCCTTGATCACATCGGCCAAGCGCTGGATCTGGTGGATCAAGACATCTTGGCGCGGAGTGCCGGCCTCGATCTCGAGTTCCAGACGAAAACGCGTGGGACTGGGCATCAGGGAGTGCATGGTGATGACACGATGTCCGCGCCGGTCGATCAATCCAAGCACCCGCATCAATGCGCCATCATTGGCGTGCAAGTCAATCGCAAAGCGTCGGGTTTCAGTGCTTACAGTTTGCATAATCAAAATCTACTTAATCGTCTACTTAAATCAGTGTTAATAACTTTCATCCATCATCGAATCATTGGATTTCCCCGGCGGCACCAAAGGCCAGACATTCGCTTGTTTGTCGATGATCACATGCAATAAACACGCTTCGTTGGTGTTGAGCAAAAAGTCCAGACCCTCTTCGATCTCGTTGGCCTGACTGATGCGTTTGGTGTGCAAGCCGAAGGTGGCAAATACTTCACAAAAATCCGGGTTATCCGACAAGTCGACTTCGGAGCGACGGCCTTCAAAGAACAGATCTTGCCATTGACGCACCAGACCCAGAGCCGAATTATCCAGTAAGAGGATTTTTACCGGCAATTGATAACGCTTAAGTGTGGCCAACTCCTGAATATTCATCATGATCGAGCCATCACCACTGACCACCACCACGGGCGCATCCGGTTTGGCGAACTGGGCGCCAACTCCGGCCGGTAAGCCGTAACCCATGGTGCCCAAACCAGCGCTACTTAAATGTTGACTGGGATGATTGATCGCACAATGTTGGGCCACCCACATCTGGTGTTGGCCAACATCGCAACTGATGATCAGGTCATCGGAGGCTTTCTCACTCAAGCGTTTGAGCAGCAAGGGTGCGTAAATATCCGCATTCGGATAATCGTAGCGCCAGGAGAATTCCTGAATGAGTTTTTTACACTCGCGCTGCCAGGCCGCAATGGCTTGATGTTCAAGTTCGTCGAGTACACTTAATTGATCATTCAGGTCACCGTGCAAGGCCACATCCACGGCACGCAACTTGGCGATCTCGGCCGCGTCCACTTCGATGTGTAAAATTTTTGCATGTGGGGCAAACTCATCGAGTTTACCGGTAGCGCGATCATCGAAGCGCACCCCGATGGCAATTAACAGGTCACTGCTTTGTACCGCTTTGTTGGCCGCCTGATTTCCGTGCATGCCCAGCATACCCAGGAAATATTCGGAATCGGGTGCCAGTACTCCTAAACCTTTTAATGTGGATACGGCGGGAATGCCACTGCGTTGGGCAAGTTCCCGTAGTTCATTCTCGACCCCCGCAATGGCAGCTCCACCACCGATATACAGCAAGGGTTTTTCGGCACTCCGGATCAATTCCAGAGCCGCTTGATTATTGCTGGTTGAATTGGCAATGTCTGATGGCGGCTCGGCCGGTATATGGCGTTTACCACTAATATTTCCGGCTGCTACATCTTTGGGGATATCGATCAAGACCGGGCCGGGTCGACCCGACTGGGCAAGCTCAATGGCTTCGGCCACCACCGCAGGAATGTCGTCACTGTGGCGCACGATGTAACTGTGTTTAACCACCGCCATGGTCATACTGAAAATATCCACTTCCTGAAATGCATCAGTGCCCATGACCGAGGTGGGCACTTGGCCGGTGATTGCCAGTAGAGGAACGGAATCCATGTAGGCGTTTGCAATACCGGTGATCAGGTTGGTCGCACCAGGGCCCGAGGTTGCCATGCAAACCCCAACTTTCCCGGTCACGCGGGCATAGCCGTCGGCCGCTAATGCACAACCTTGCTCGTGTCGACACAAGATATGTTTCAAACTGCTGTCATACAAGGCGTCGTAAACCGGCATGATCGCGCCACCCGGATAGCCAAACACATATTCAACCCCTTGTGCTTCCAGGGCGCGAACCAAAGACACGGCGCCATTCACCGACTCGTTCTCAGGTTTGATTGCTTGGCTCTGTATTGCGTGACTTGTTGGCATAATTATTTCTTTTTAAAATTTTTTGTTTAGCTTATTGATTCGAGATTTCTAAATACGGTTAATCCGGAAATGAAGTGCTTGCACCCAAGGACGCACTACTGGCGAGTTTGGCGTATTTTGCAATTGCACCTTGTGTATATTTGGGTTTGGCCGGAGACCAGTTTGCACGACGCGCTTCGAGATCGGCCTCCACATTGATCACGCGGGCATCTATATCGATGGTGATGATGTCACCATCTTGCACCAAACCGATAGGGCCGCCACGTGCAGCTTCAGGTGCAACGTGCCCAATCACAAACCCATGTGATGCGCCACTGAAACGACCGTCTGTAATTAATGCAACCTTGTCGCCCAGGTCCTGACCAATAATGGCCGCTGTTACCGCAAGCATTTCACGCATACCCGGGCCGCCGGCCGGACCTTCGTTACGAATGATGATCACATCACCGGCTTTGATCTGTTTATTTTGCACCGCTTCAAATGAATCTTCTTCATTCTCAAAAACTCTGGCCGGACCGATGTGCTTTAAACGCTCGGGACCTGCGAGTTTGGCCACACATCCTTCGGGGGCCAGATCGCCGTACAAAATGCCAAAGCCACCACGTGACTTGACGGGTGCATCGACCGGGTAAACCACTTGTTGGCCTCCGGTTTCAGATGAGTTCTCACAATGGCCCAGTAAACTGGTTCCGGTAACCGTTTGTGCGTCCGTTATCAGGCCGGCTTCTGCCAAACGCTTGACTACCAAGGGCGTGCCGCCGGCATCGTACAAGTCCGGGGCCATATATTTACCGACCGGTTTAAGATCAGTGATCACCGGGGTTGCACGTGCGATGTCATCAAACTCATCGATATTGAATTCCACCCCCGCTTCGCGAGCGATCGCCAATAAATGCAAAATACCGTTGGTGGAACCCGCTGTCGTGGTGATGACCTTGGCCGCGTTACGTAAAGCGTCAATGGTGATGAGCTCTGATGGCAAAATCGGGTTATTGACGCGTTCAACCGCCAGTTTGCCGGCTGAATACATGGCCGCATTCTTATCGGGATGCACGGCCGGGATGTCATTCAATCCCATTGGCGATAAGCCTAATGTCGTTAAGGCCATGGCCATGGTATTCGCGGTGAACTGACCGCCACAGGCACCGGCGCCCGGACATGCAGATTTTTCAATCTGTTCCAACTCGTCTTGGGTGATCTTGCCCACAGCACGTGAACCCACGGCTTCAAACACGTCCTGAATGGTGATAGCGATCTCGGTTACACCGTTGTTATCGGTTTTTTTCTGATGCTTGCCCTGCATGATCGAACCGCCGTAAGCCACCAGACCGGGAATATTCAGTCTCGCCAGAGCCATGGCGCCGGCGGGTATGGTTTTATCACAACCCACCAGTGCAACAACCCCATCCAGTGAATGACCGCGCACGGCAAGCTCAATGGAATCGGCAACGACTTCGCGTGAGATCAGGGAGGCACGCATGCCTTCGGTTCCCATGGAAATACCGTCCGAGACCACGATACTCCCGAACTCGACCGGAATGCCGCCAGCATCTCGAATACCTTGTTTAAGGGGCTCGGCCAATTCGCGTAAATGCATATTGCACGGGGTTACTTCCGACCAGGTATTGACCACGGCGATCATGGGCTTGCCCATATCGCTGTCGGTTAATCCGGTGGCGCGTAACATGGCCCGTGCAGGCGCCCTGGCATTGCCTTTTTTTATTGCGTCACTTCTCACGTTGTCTTCTTTCTTGGTGTCATTTGTTTGTTTTAGTTAATAAAAAAACCCGCTGCTCAATTTGAGTAACGGGTTTTTCTTAATGTTTTTGTTATCTACGTTAAGGCATACCCGTTGTGCTCATAATAATTAGCACCACAAGGAGGACTAGCAGAGATAGAGAAGATAAACGGCCTGACAGCGCTGATTTTTGCTCAGCCACAGACAATTCCTGAGCGATTGCGCGTGGTTTTTGCTTCTGGTTTTGCCGATTTTTCTTCATGGGATAGCGACTTTTCCACAGTTAAGTAATGAATGCAAGCACACACTCGCACTTTATACCGGGCTGGGACGAAGTAGTTACACTTGTAACTTAATAGCCTGGTTTTTAAGGGATTTTTCAAGGGCTTAAAACGTTTGTTTTAAGTCTATAGTGCTACAAAACGCCGATTTATTAGGCAGGTCAATAATCCACAAATAGTGTCAAAACGAATAATTCTTGTCTGCAAGACATTTCACCAGAAACCTTTCCCTGGTCAATTCTGCGCACGATTGTGTCGTGACATTCGCCGTGTTTCGGACGCTATTCTTCTTTTGCTGTATCCTGCCGCCCTATTCTCGCGAATTCCGGCACATTCTCTCAGGATTCGTTTTACTCTCCTATTATTTACCAGACTGAGAACATTATGAGTTCAGACTCATCCAGTGAAACAGACACAAGCCCGGCGTTTAAAGACCTTGGCTTATCAAGACCAATTATTCAGGCTTTAGAAGAACAACGCTATAAGTCTCCCTCTCCAATCCAGGCGCAGGCGATCCCGGCAGTGCTGCAAGGCCGTGATGTCATGGCCGCCGCCCAGACCGGCACCGGTAAAACCGCAGGTTTTGTATTACCGATCCTGGAGTTACTCAAAGACAATCACCAGGCTTCGGCCAATCAGGTGCACGCATTGATCGTGACGCCCACGCGCGAGTTGGCTGCGCAAGTTCACACCAATGTAAAAAATTACGGGCGGCATCTGAAACTCAAGACCGCGGAAGTTTATGGTGGCGTGAGTATTAATCCGCAAATGATGAAAATGCGGCGTGGCGTAGACATCCTGGTGGCAACCCCGGGGCGTTTGCTCGACTTACACCAACAAAATGCAATTCGACTCGATCAGGTAAAAATTCTGGTACTGGATGAAGCCGATCGCATGCTCGACATGGGATTCATTCACGACATTCGCCGCATTATTAAAGCCATGCCGCCCAAGCGTCAGAACTTGATGTTCTCGGCAACCTTTTCAGACGACATTCGTAAACTGGCCGCCAAGATCGTGCAAGACCCGATTGAGATCTCGGTCAGTCCGGCCAACACCACGGTAGACAGCGTTGAACACTGGATCCATCCGGTGGATAAAAAACAAAAGTCACCCTTGTTGATCCACTTGATACAACAAGGTGACTGGCAACAGGTATTGGTTTTTTCACGGACCAAGCATGGCGCCAATAAGCTTGCAAAACAATTGAACGCGGCAAACATTAGTGCCGCGGCAATTCATGGCAATAAAAGTCAGGGCGCGCGCACCAAAGCTTTAAAAGATTTTAAGGCTGGTAATGTACGGGTATTGGTTGCAACCGATATTGCTGCTCGAGGTATTGATATTTCCTCTTTGCCGCATGTGGTTAATTTTGATTTACCAAATGTGCCGGAAGATTATGTGCATCGCATCGGGCGCACCGGACGTGCCGGTGAAAGCGGTAAAGCCATTTCCCTGGTCTGTGCGGATGAACACAAACAGTTGTCGGACATCGAGCATTTCATCAAACAATTGCTGGAACGCGAATACATCGAGGGCTTTGATCCGGTACATGACGTGCCTCTCACCAGTCTGGACAAACGGGTCAAAAAACACAAGCCTAAAAAACCCAAAGAAGGACACAGAGACGGGCAACGCTCGGCTAAAAACAGCGATGGCCCCAAGCCCAAGCGGCGACGACGTCGCTCGGGAAAAAAGGCCGGCGCTCAAGGTGGGAATAAAAGTGGCCAAGGTCGTAATAGAAACCGTAACCGAAATAAACAATCAGGCACTGGCGGCGGCGGACGCGGTGGAACCGGATAGTTGAGAGACATATTGGAAAATTAACAACCTATGACTAAAAGAATCGCCATTTTCGTGGATGTGCAAAACATCTATTACACCACCCGCGATACTTTTGGGAAGGCGTTTAATTATCGCAAATTCTGGAAACGGGTTAGCACTCAAGGTGAGATTGTGACCGCTATAGCCTATGCGACCGACAAAGGCGACGACAGTCAGATCAAGTTTCAGGACGCTTTGCGCCATATTGGCTTTACGGTCAAGCTCAAGCCTTACATCACGCGCAAAGACGGTTCGGCCAAAGCCGATTGGGATGTCGGTATTACCATTGATGTGCTGGACATGACCCGGGATGTAGATACCGTAATCTTGCTCTCTGGTGACGGGGATTTTGATCTGCTCCTGGAAAAGATCAAACGAGATTATGGCGTAACAACCGAGGTCTATGGTGTGCCGGCCTTAACTGCAAATACTGTCAAAGAAACCGCAGATCATTTCAGGCGAATTGATGCAGACTTGTTGTTATA
>JABDMI010000024.1 GCA_013001575.1 Gammaproteobacteria bacterium | reverse complement strand
GGCGCTTTTACCGGAGCCAATGCCAAACGCGAAGGGCGGTTTGAACAAGCGCATGGCGGCACTTTGTTTCTGGACGAGATCGGTGACATGCCCATGGCATTACAAACCAGATTGTTACGCGTCTTGGCCGAAGGGGAGTTTTATCGGGTAGGGGGCAATACGCCGGTTAAAGTGGACGTAAGGATTGTGGCCGCAACCAACCAGAATTTACTCGAGCAGGTCGAGAAGGGCGAATTCAGGGAAGATCTGTATCATCGCCTGAACGTGTATCACATCGAGATCCCGCCATTACGCGAGCGTAAAGAAGACATCCCGCAGTTGATGAACCATCACTTACAAAAAGCCGCCGAAGAGCTTGGCATGCCACCCAAAACCTTGAGTGACAAAGCCAGTGAACGCTTGCAAGCGTATAACTGGCCGGGGAATATACGTGAACTGGTCAACCTCTCGCAACGCTTGATCATCAGCGCCCCGGGTCAACAGATACAAGCGGCTGACCTTAAGCTGCAAGGCTCAAAAGACCAGGATCACAACGACTGGAAACAGTACGTGCGCAGCTGGGCGCAACAAAAATTCAATCAGGGTAATAAAGATATATTAAATGAGCTGATTCCCCAGGTGGAGAAGATCCTGTTGGAAGAAGCCCTAATTGTGAGTAATGGCCACAAGCAGAATGCCGCCAAGTTATTGGGCTGGGGACGCAATACGCTGACTCGCAAACTGAAAGAACTGGAGTGATGGTCAGAAAAGTAAGTGCAAATTTTAAGGGCACATTTTCTGCATACTGTCATCCCGAAAAACATTCATGTTTGTCCGGGACCCATGCCAAGAATTAAGCGTCAGAAAAACACTCAAGCTATGCCAAGTTCAATTAGTTTTGCTAAGACCTAATACCCCAGCGCCTTGGCATCCGGGCGTCTGGGATCGGCGGCGCCATGCTTGTAATCACCGATAAGCTGAATGGCCTGGATGCTACCCATGGTATTAGCCCCTTTGACCTGATGCCCCAGGGCTTGCAGTTCCTCAACACTGTCTTGACTGATACCCGGTTCCACAAACACCTGATCGGGTAGCCACTGATGATGCATACGCGGGGCGTGCGTGGCTTCGGCCACATTCATGCCATGCACAGTGACATTCAAAATGTTTTGCAACACCGCGGTAATGATGCGGCTACCACCCGGTGAACCGGTGACCATGAACAATTCTTTGCCGCCTTCGGCATTATTCTTAAACACCATGGTCGGGGTCATGGAACTGAGCGGGCGTTTGCCGGGTTCAATTTTGTTGGCTTCTTTACCGACCAATCCATACACGTTCGGGAAACCTGGCTTGGAGGAGAAGTCGTCCATTTCATTGTTCAGCATAAAGCCGCCACCCTTGACCATTTTTCCGGAACCGTAAGAAAAATTCAGCGTATAGGTGTTGGCAACCGCATTGCCGTGTTTGTCGACAATAGAAAAATGTGTCGTGTCCGGACTTTCATAGGCGGGAATACTCACCGCTTTGATGTCACTGCTTTTAGACGCACGCGCTTGGTCAATACTGGCCGCGACCTGTTTGGCGTAATCTTCACTGGTCAGGAAATCAACCGGGACTTCGTAAAAATCCGGATCACCCAAATGTTCGCTGCGATCCGCATAGGCACGACGCATGGTCTCGACCAGTAGATGCAAACTCTCGCCGGTGTTGTGACCACTTTCCTGTAAGGGCAGGTGTTCTAAGGTGTTCAGCATTTGAATCAAATGAACCCCGCCGGAACTGGGTGGTGGCATGGAGGCGATGTGATAATTGCTCTCGCCCACATCAAATTGTCCAGTCACGACCTCACGCATAACCGGCTTATAGTTTTTCAGGTCAGCGTGGGTGATCAGACCGTCGTTGGCCTGCATATCCGCCACGATCAGATCTGCGGTTTTGCCTTGATAAAAACCCTTCGCACCATAGCGGGCAATGCGAGTTAAGGTTTTGGCCAGGTCGCGTTGCCGTAATACTTCGCCCGCCTGATAGGTACTGCCGTCACGCTTGTATAAATAGGATTTGGTATTCGGGTTTTTACTCAAGCGCTCGGAACGACTGTGCAGGTTACTCGACAGATCATGCGTGACCACCATGCCACGCTTGGCGAGTCGGATGGCCGGTCCCAGAAGCTGTTTCCAGGGCAAGGACCCCCATTCTTGCCAGGCCAGATGCATTCCGGCCACGGTTCCCGGGACTCCGGCACTTTGATGACTAAACCAGGATCGACTTCTGTCGACTTCACCATTCTCGTCCAAATACATGTCACGCGTGGCCAGGGCCGGCGCCATTTCACGGTAGTCGAGGGCGAACTGCTGGTCGGTCTTGGCAATGTGCACCAGCATAAAACCACCGCCCCCGATATTCCCTGCGCGTGGCAGTGTTACCGCCAAAGCAAAGGCCGTGGCTATCGCCGAATCAACCGCGTTACCGCCTTTTTTCAAAATCTCCAGACCCACTTCGGTGGCGATTGCATTCTGTGTCACCACCATGCCGTTTTTGGCGATTACCGGATGATGAATGCTGTTGTATCGAATAATGGCGGGGGTATCGACCGTGGCCGTATCGGCCAACGCAGTGATCGAAATGGCAAAGCTTAGAAAGACAAACAACAAGCGGTTTATTTTTTTCATTGTATTTCTCTGGTTTTCAGATTCATTAAACGGCTCTACCACCATACTGCAGGGATCACACTTTTCCGAAATTCATTTCGCCTAATATCCCGCGCTTAAACCACAGGATCAGGCGGCATAATCGCCATTACCCGCAAACGCCATCAGCCGCAAACAATCTTCCGTTCCGTATCCACTTGCAGACTACCGATCAGATCATCCAGCGACTGCATCTCATTGGCGCGCAAGTAATCGACAATACCCGCATTAATATTCGCACACATTAGCGGTTGATAGAACAAACCGGTTCCGACGCCGATGGATGAAGCACCGGCAATTAAAAACTCCAACGCGTCTTCGACCGTAGCGATACCACCTTGGCCGATGATCGGCACCTTGTGCGCTTTGGCCACTTGATACACCTGCCAGACTTTGAGTAAAGCGATGGGTTTGATGGCCGGCCCGGATAAACCGCCTTGCACATTGCCCAGGATCGGTTCGCGTTTGTGCACATCAATGGCCATGCCCATCAGGGTATTGATGACTGCGAGCCCATCGGTACCGGCTTCAATACAACGGCGTGCACTTTCCTGGATGTCGGTCTGGTTAGGCGAGAGTTTGGTGATCAGGGGTTTGTCGGTCAATTTGCGACACTCTTCCACCACCCGCGCCGACATGTCGGGATCATTACCAAATGCCACCCCGCCTTCTTTAATATTCGGGCAGGAAATATTCAGCTCCATGGCGTCGATCGGTGATTGATCGAATTTACGCACCACTTTGAGATATTCTTCCACGGTTGAGCCGCACACATTGGCAATGAAGCGGGTTTCTGAAAAATCCAGTTTGGGTAAGTATTCGTCCACAACTTTGTCGACCCCGGGATTTTGCAAACCAATAGCATTCAACATACCCATCGGGGTTTCATAAATGCGATGCGGCGGGTTACCCAGACGCGCCGTCCCGGTGGTGCCTTTTAAACAAATGCTGCCAACCTGGCGATTGGAGAATCCGGCCACCCGGGTGTATTCCTCACCAAAACCCACACACCCCGAAAGCAGGGAGATCGGCGAGGCAAAATCCATACCGCAGAATTTGCTGTGTAAAATGGGATCCGGGAGCTGGATGTCGTTGGAAGACTTGGCAAATGCAGTTGAGGTCAAAATCAGGCCTTTATTAAAGTAGCGGATACGTAAATATGTTTCATATCATTCTATTCGAGCCGGAAATTCCGCCGAATACTGGCAACATTATAAGGCTTTGCGCCAACACCGGGGTGCGCCTGCACCTGATTCATCCGCTGGGATTTGACCTGGAGAGCAAAAAGTTGCGCCGTGCCGGACTGGATTATCGCGAATTTGCCGACGTGCTCGAATATCAGTCACTCGCCGAGTGTCTGGAAAAACTGTCTGATTCTCGCGTCTTTGCCCTGTCCACAAAAGGCCGCACAAATTATGCACAGACCAGATTTCAGGCAAATGATGCCTTCATATTTGGACCGGAAACTCGAGGTTTACCGGATAAGTTTTTGAATACACTTAAAGAAGAATCCAGGTTACGGGTTCCGATGCTACCCGATTCGCGCAGTCTAAATCTGTCCAACACCGTGGCGTTGGTCGTGTATGAAGCGTGGCGTCAAAACGACTTTGTGGTGAATTAGTTTCAGTTGAAATTTTGTTGTGCTGCAATAGAGAATTTTTTTCTAAAAACTCTTGCAGCAAAAAATTCCTGTGTGTAAATTGAGTTCCAGATTAGGACGATAACCTGATCTGATTGGTGTGAATGGATTGATGTTTGTAGAGTTGTACCAACGGTGAAAAACCTAGTAAGTCAATTCATAAAAATACAGACAAAAAGACGGTAACATCAATGACTGATTCAATGCCTTAACAACAGCTTTGAAATAGTAACTAATTAAAAACTGACGTTGACGTTGCAAAACAGATACCGAAAAGATTAATGTGTGAACCGTCAAAACTGGCATTGTTTAAACGCACGGTACAAAGTACTAAGTCGCTTAAGCAACATAACGTTAAAGTAAATTCAGACAACAATCAAAAAGCCCCACCGAACAGGTGGGGCTTTCTTTTTTGCACGGATGAAAATATTCTCGATCAAGCATCTCGTATTTCATGCAAGACCCTCGATAACTACTTC
>JABDMI010000023.1 GCA_013001575.1 Gammaproteobacteria bacterium | reverse complement strand
ATGAATCAAGAACCCGTCCTTTCATGGAAAGTCGCAGGCATTGCATTAGGCCTGTTGATGATCCTGGCCACCGCCGTGGCCAAACCACTGGGCGTATCGACCGCCTATGTGAACACCGATGCCATGGTCACCCATACTATTGCCCCGGACAAAGCCGAGGCGAATGAATACCTTAGCAAATACGGTGAAAAGAATTCCTGGAGTATCGATTACGGCTGGATGTTGGTGATCGGCATTTTCTTCGGCGCGGTCGTGTCCTCCGTGGTCACCAAACGTTTTCGCGCACGCCAGAATCCCTCCGTGCCTGACATGTGGCAACAAAACTTTGGCTCATCCAGCCAAAAGCGCTGGTTACATGCCTTTGTGGGCGGCGTGCTTTTGTTATTTGGTGCTCGCCTCGCCGGCGGATGTACCAGCGGACATATGATGAGCGGGATCTCGCAACTCACGGTCGGATCCTTTGTTTTCGGGATCGCCATTTTTGCCTCCGGAATCGCGACGGCTAAATATTTATACAGAGGTAAAAAACTATGAAACTTTTACTCGGACTCGCTATTGGTATGGCCTTTGGTGCCATTTTGCAATTGGGTGGAGCATCCAGTTACCGCAAGATCATGGGTGCCTTGTTACTCAAGGACATGGCCATTATTAAACTGATCCTGACCGGGATCGCCGTGGCCACCGTTGGTGTATATGCCCTGGACTTGTTGGATCTGGCCAATTTAAGTATTAAACCGACTTATCTTGCCGGTATCGGTATTGCCGGTTTGATCTTCGGAGTTGGTTTTGCCGTGTCGGGGTATTGTCCTGGCACCTGTGTGGCGGCGGCCGGCGAAGGCAAGGTCGATGCGCTGTTCACCATTCTCGGTGGACTGGTGGGTGCCGGTCTGTACGCAATTATGTACCCGATGTTCAAAGGCCTGATCAGTCACAGTAATTATGGGCAGATCACTTTTGCCGATGTCTTTGGGGTCGACCCGTTATGGCTCGCGGTACCGTTCAGCGCCATTTTGCTGTTACTGTCATTCAAACTATTAAAAGATAATTACTGATTTTCGCAATACGCATTGAGTGAAAGTGAATTTGGCCGGATAAACGATTATCCGGCTTTTTTTATGCCTGCAATTCAATTTATTCAACTTGGGAAAACTCCACGATCTCCAGCCCCATAGCCAGAAAGTCCTCAGGGATTTTGATAAAACCTTGTTTGCGATAGATCTCGTCACCGTTGAGAGCGAAAAATATCATCGTTGGCGTTAAGTTGACCCCGTACAGATTAGCAAGATCGGCTTCAGTCATTTCAGTGCCATTTACGTCAGCCGCTTCGGTCTGGCCATGGATGTCGATGATGATGTTGCGAAAGTTTTTGCGATAAACGTCCTGAACGTCAACCCGATTCAGCACATGGTCTTTCATGTATTGACAGTAAGGGCAGCCCTGCATATCAAAAAACACGAATACGCCGGTTTGACCTGCTTCACGAGCAAGTTGAAGTTCTTCAGACAGATCTTTGAAAGAGTCGTCAAAAAAATTCTCGGCCGTGAAATGCGCAGGGTCAGGAATATCGGTTGGTGTCGACTCTGGCGCCAGTTGTTGTTTAACAGCGATGTGGCGACCAAGAGTGACCAACATCAAAGCAATCAAGCTTAGACAAAGGGCTTGGAGAAATAATTTGATTCTTTTGGGCATAAATAATTCTGCTGTGTAGAGACATTATAAAGACAATTTTATAGTGTGGATTTATAATTGAACAATGCTTAACACGCCAAAAATGTTATTCAATTCGCTCTCCACATTTGCCCTGATGTTAAGTGGATTGATGTTATATACACTTTGTCTGCCAAGGCTAATGGCCAGCCAAGCCATCCCCGACCAATACCCGAATTCAGCACTCTATTCCAAGCCGGTTGAGGTCATTCCACATGTGTGGTCGGCCATTGGTGCCACCGCTCCACCCACCTACGAGAACTCCGGGCATAATAATAATCTTTCCTTCATTGTCACCGGCGAAGGCGTAGTGGTGATCAATGGCGGTGCGTCATACTTGCTGGCCAAAGCCCTGCATCACGAGATCAAACAGATCACCGATCAGCCCGTGGTCTATGTGATCAACGAAAATGCCCAGGGTCACGCCATGCTGGGTAACTCCTATTGGGCAGATCAAAAGGTTGCAATCCTTGCGCATGACTCCGCCGTGCAGGAATGGGAAAAACACGGGGCCGAGGCCTTGGCCCGCAGCAAACGTATTCTCAAAGATAGGTCCGAGCACACTAAGGTGGTCCAGCCAAGCGAGTCTTTTACTGATAAGAAGATCATCAAACTCGGTGACTTTAGCATCGAAGCATTGTGGTTGGGTCTGGCGCATTCACCCGGCGACGTGGTGGTGCATTTACCCGAACAAAAACTGGTGATCGCCGGTGACATGGCTTTTCATGAGCGACTCTTGCCGATCATGAGCGATACCCAAACGGCTGAATGGCTGGAAAGCTGGCAACGCTTCGAAGACCTGGATGCCGTGTACGTGATCCCAGGGCATGGGCACCCGACCAACATCGCTCAGGTGCGCCGCTACACCCGGGACTACTTGATATTTTTACGTACCGAGATCGGACAAATTCTGGAAGACGGTGGCGACTTGCAAGACGCCTATGAACTGGATCAATCGGCCTTTGCGCATCTGGATACCTTTAAAGAACTGGCGGCACAGAACGCCGGACGCGTGTTTGAAGCGATGGAGTTCGAATAGAGCCCGTCATTGCCAGAAGACAAGCACTAGTGACGCGGGAATCTCGTAATTATTCCAATAGCCTGATCGTACAGCACATCCCCAAGATTCGTTAAAAGCGGGGATATAATTATTTCAATATTTAGGGCTTGATCTGTATGTAGCCGTGTTCGACCAATGTGATCATCCTGGCCACCCCGGCTTGTACCAGGTCGGCATGCGGACTTAACTCGGGACGTACACCGGTGCGACGTTCGGTCGAATCGATGGTGTTTTTACACACCGAAAAACGCACCCCGTTCTCAACCAGACTGGCAACCCGGTCGAGATGTGGACTATCGGCATACAAAAGTTTAACCCCTTCATTAAAGGTAACCACCTCGATATCAATATATTCGGGACCGCCATAATTCTTGATCAGATTATTGGCCACATCCAGCACATCGGTCTGGCGGCTTTGGTTACTGAGTTGCAAGACCAGTTTGTGTTCTGCGAAAGGTTTCTCGGCCTGTGCATTTACGATGATTTCTGGCAGTTCGGCAGTTTCCGACGTCGCAACCGCTTCAATTGATGGCGTACCTGTTGCACATGCACTAAAACCGAGTACCAGTGTGGATAGTAAAATTTTGGATTGTGAAAAAATATTCATTGTGATTTCCTGTTTGCTAACCAGTAATTAATTCAAAAATAGATTTATGAGAATTCGCCCTGATAATCGGCGATTCCCGGGTTATCCGAGACACCCAGCAGTTTCGGGGTATTGAGTTTGTCGACACTTACGCTTTTCTGCTCGCGCAAATGATCGGCGACCACATCCCAGATATCCGGACCCGGCGCCCTGGAGCCCACCGTTGCCCAGCCGGCCACTTTGTAGTCTTTATTGGCCTCGATCAGTTCACCATCATCCAGTCGCAAGTCCTGAACCCGTGCACCAGCGCCAGCCAGCGGATCGCAGGTGTATTGCAATCCTCCCACGCGAACCATGTCACCGCCCTGCTGGCGATAAGGGTCTTCATGGAATAAATTATCGGCAACGTCTTCCAGGATCAATTTTAATTCCGAGCCTTTCATATTTCGAGCATAGGTCTCGGGATAAGTGATCGCCGTTTGGTCCATGACATGTTCCATAGTGATGGTTTGCCCAGGCAACACGCTGGTTCCCCAACGAAAACCTGGCGACAAAGCAACCTGGGCGTCCAGTTGCTCGCGCAAGGCATCACAAATGACCTGGTCAAAACTGCCATTGAAATTACCCCGCCGGTAAAGCAGGGACCCCGCAACCGCCAGTGGTTCGTTGAGTTTGTCGAGGTAGGGTTGGCGCATGTTCTCAATGTGCGTAAGCATGCTCGCATCGGCGCGCAAAAGATTCGAGAACACCGGCAAGAGTTTATACCGCACATCACTCACCCCGGTGGCGGTTAGTTGCAGGTCAAGCACGGCCAGGAATTTACCATTGGATCCGGCATTGGTGACATGGGTTTGACCGCCGTTATTTTTTACTACCACCGGAACCGGAATGCCGTCGTGGGTGTGTCCGCCGAGGATGACATCAATTCCGCTCACTTGGGATGCGAGTTTGATGTCTA
>JABDMI010000022.1 GCA_013001575.1 Gammaproteobacteria bacterium | reverse complement strand
CGGAAATTCCTTTTGACCCCAAAGAATTTGCCGAAGGTGAAAACCTGCCCGACCCCGAATACGACCAACGCATCCGTGAATTGGGACAACGCTGGGTGCAGGATCTGGCGGTAGTAACCTCCTATGTACAGCAAGAATTTCCGGAATTGGCCAACAAACAAGTCATCAGTGGCGGACACTCCACTGGTGGCGGTAGTGCGATCGAGTTTTGTAATAAGGACGCACGTTGTATCGGTGCCATTGGCCTCGACGCCTGGATGTTGCCCATTGCAGAAGAAACCCTGGATGAGTTGAACAAACCCTTACTCAGTTTTTTTGGGGACTCGCGACTTGAGTACTTTGAACCCATTAATCGTGAACGCTTTGTACGATTACAACAAGCATCAAATAAAAAACAGGTACTCAACAAGGAGTTTGTGATCGCGAATGCCAATCATATTGATTTTTGTGATGCAGGCTTGCTCTCGCCATACAGTTACTTGTTCGGGCAAGACAAAGGCAAAATAAAAACCCAACGGGTGATGCAAATCATTAATCAACACAGCATCACATTTGCCGAAGCGATACGTAACAACGCGGCCGACAAAATTACCTGGCAACACTTTCCGGAAGAAATGAACTGGGGCGAATAACTCCGTTCATTTTGCTTACAAGACCGTTTGATCACGGTTTGTCACCTTTCCCCTCTTTTAATATAAGCTACTGGTCAATAAGTACAAAACTAATAAGCCATGGCATCAACGTTAACAGCAAACTCCGGTAAATTTAACAAGCAAACCGCCATAGCGGTAATTGTGGCCAACATGATCGGCACCGGTGTGTTCACCAGTCTGGGCTTTCAACTGCTGGATATACAATCGGGTTTTGTTATTTTGATGTTGTGGCTGGTCGGTGGTGTGACCGCCTTGTGTGGCGCTTTAAGTTACGCCGAACTGGGTGCGGCCTTTCCTCGCTCCGGTGGAGAATACAATTTCCTCAACGAGATCTATCATCCGCTGGCCGGATTCGTATCCGGCTGGATCTCGGCCACCATCGGGTTTGCAGCACCCACAGCATTGGCGGCGATCACCTTTGGAAAATATTTCACGTCTGTGTATCCACAATTCTCATCCTCGTGGTTGGCGTGTGGCTTGATCGTTGTACTCACTCTGGTGCATGCCAGTACCCGTCGCAACAGCGGACAGTTGCAAAGCGTGTTCACGATTTTGAAAATTTTGTTGATCGTGGTGTTTTGTGTGTTGTGCTGGCTGCTGGTAGACGAGCCGCAGCCGATTAATTTTTTACCGGCGGAGGGCGACAAGGCTTTGATGTTCAGTGGCGCTTTTGCAGTGTCATTGATCTACGTGAATTACGCGTACTCGGGCTGGAATGCCGCGACCTATTTATCCAGTGAGCTGGAAGATCCCAAAAAGAATTTGCCGATCATATTGGGCATTGGCACAGCCATTGTGATCCTTATGTATCTGGCCTTGAATTTCACATTCCTGTACGTTGCCCCGGTTGAGTCCATGCAAGGTCAGATTGAAGTCGGTTACATCGCCGCACAATCGGTGTTCGGCCCCTCGGGTGCCGCGATCATGGGGGTCAGTCTTTCCCTGCTGTTGATCTCGACCGTGAGTGCCATGATCATTGCCGCACCGCGGGTTCTGCAAATGATCGGTGAAGACTTTTCTGCATTTCGGTTTTTAGGCAAAACCAATCAACACGGTATTCCTGCCAACGCCATCTATACCCAATCAGGCATCAGTTTATTGTTCATTCTGACCGGCACTTTTGAGGAGATCCTTATTTTTGCCGGATTTGCCCTGGGACTGAATACCTTTATGGCGGTCTTGGGTGTGTTTATCTTGCGTTGGCGACAACCTGACATCGAGCGACCCTACAAAACCTGGGCGTATCCCTTAACGCCCATTATTTTCCTGTCTTTAACCGGCTGGACACTGGTGTACTTATTAATTGATAAACCCAAAGAATCGTTCACCAGTCTGGGGATAATATTTATCGGGATAATTTTTTATTTTGTCAGTCGCGCATTCAGTACAATAAAGCCATGAAACAAATTTTGAACGACTATCCGGTTGTGTTGGAACAGCAAGTGCGCTGGGGCGATGAAGACTCTTTTCAGCATGTCAACAACACCGTGTATTTCAAATATTTCGAAGACGCGCGAATTGCCTATTTTGATAAGATCGATGCCATGGTCAATATGGGTGAGACAAAAATCGGACCCATTCTTGCCAATGCGCGTACCGATTTCAGAGCGGCCTTAACCTATCCGGACACCATCAGTATTGGCTGTCGTATCAGCGATGTGCATGAAAAAAAGTTCACCATGCAATATGTGGTTTATAGTCACAAAATGGATTGCATTGCCGCCGAAGGCGATGGCCTGATCGTGTTTCTGGATTATGCCAAACGTAAAAGTTGTGCCATACCTGCCGCTGTCGTCGCCAAGATCAAGCAACTGGAACAAACCGCCGGACAATAAATAGAACAGATTTACGGGAGTAAAGCATGCAAACCGAACAAGAACTACGCGTACAACTTGCGGCCATGTACCGGATCTTCGATCACCTCGGCTGGTCGGAAATGATCTATAACCACATCACGGTAAAAATTCCGGGCGATGAAGAACATTTTTTGATTAATCCCTACGGTCTGCATTATTCCGAGGTCAAAGCCTCAAATCTGGTCAAAGTGGATATCAAAGGCAATGTGGTTGAAGATTCTGCCTACAAGGCCAATCCTGCCGGTATGGTGATTCATTCCGCGATTCACGCCCACCGTGAAGACGCGCATTGCATTACCCATATCCATACCACCGATGGCATGGCGGTGGCATGTCAGGAAGGTGGGCTACGGCATGATAATTTTTACTCGGTGCTTTTATATAACCAGGTTGCCTATCACGATTTTGAAGGCCTGACGGTGAATATGGATGAGCAACAACGCATGGTGGCCAGTCTGGGCGACAAACCGCAACTTATCTTGAGAAACCATGGCTTGTTATCCATCGGTCGGAGCATTCCGGAGGCCTTTATCAACACCTGGGTTTTGCAACGCGCCTGCGAAGTACAAGTGGCAACCGATTCAACCGGGCGTGCCAATATACCGATCGCTGAAGAAATTGGCAAAAAGTCGGAAGAATTATTGAAAATACAGATGTCGGGAATGAACCCGGGCGAACTGGAATTTGCCGCCTTTGTTCGCAAGATCGACGCCATTGATCCCAGTTATAAAGATTAAGCCCGTTTAAAAACACCACTGGAACCCGGAAAGTGCTGTCGTATTTACGGGGGATCGGAAATACCAGATTTTTAAGATCTTCTTAGCCGATCAAATCCTGCATCTGTTCTTCCAGTTTGGCGATACGTTCTTCCAGTTCCTGTAACTTGGATGGACTTGCTTCTTGTTTCACAGGACGAGTTGTACTTACTTTTGAAACCGGTTGAACAACACCAATCTCAGGCTCTCCCGCCAGCAAATGTGTATAACGATCTTCTCGCTGCCCGATGCCTTTGGGGATGATCATAACGGTCGCCTCATCCCTAGCCATCATGTCTTCCAGAGTGGATTGGATCTCGTTTACATTTTCAAAGACTGCCATGCGGTCAGTACGCGCTTTGATGTCGTTCAGAGTCATCGAGTCTCTAAGCATCAGCATACATAATATGGCTTGTTGCTTTCGATCATCGGTAATACGACCATGCGCATGATGTGAAATTTTGTTGGTACGCGACCCATAATCAATACGAGCAAGAGTTAATTCAACCAATTCATTCACCACATGCCCAACCTGCCCCTCAGTCAGATTCATCACGGGGTCACGATTGGATTTTTGATTACAAGCCAACATTAAAGAATTAATGGTGAGCGGGTAGTTTTTGGGCGTTGTCAGGTGTTTTTCCATTAAACATCCTAAAACCCGTACTTGGTGGCTTGTCAGTTTTTGGTTTTGTAGTTCTTCAGTCATGCATAAACTTTATCACAAAGCCTAATCAAAGGACCGGCATGTTACAGGTCTTTGCAGATGGACATTACGCTGGACCGCTGATTGGAATATTTACCCATTGTTATTACTCGCCGTTTTATTTGTGCGCGCTTATTTGTAAACTACCCGAAACTGTTCACACACGATCAGCATATCTTCACCCGGAGAATATTGGCTGCCTTCAAGTTCACGGGTGTAATAATCCCAGTGCACACGTTTCCAGTACGCGAGTGATTTGTCACCCTCGCCTTCAATTTCTGCAAATTCGGCTGTGACTTGATTGAACGGTGTGATCTCGACTTTTTCGACTTCGATCACACATAAGGCAATGCCATCCCAATCGGTTACGATGTAGTGATCGCCGGCTTTCGGGAGTACGGCATTATTTAATTCATACCAGTAGTGCGAGGACGCGGTGGCACGTTTGATGCCCTTGAGAACCAGGTCTGCACATTCGTTGGCGTCCTTTTGATTGTCGCAAAAGTAAAAAGCGTCGAGCTCTTGTTGCGGTTTATCGAGCGAATTGAAAAATCTTTCGTTCAACTCGGACACTGAAGGGTGGGTTTTTTTCACAGTAGTAGATCAAGCTTCTTTATCTATCGACTTTTCGGCACAAGCAGGCATCCATGATTATGTAAATTTATCTCACTCGATGCAAGGCACAAACTTTATTCCCGGCAGGATCACGCAAGTACGCCAGATACAGGTCCCCGAAATTTCCGCCTTCACGTATGCCCGGCGGATCTTCGATCGCAACGCCGCCATTGGCCAGACCGGCTGCGTGCCAGGCATCGGTCTGTTCCGGGCTGTCAGTGGCAAACCCGATGGTTCCCCCGTTGGCATGGCTTACTGGTTTGCCATCGATCGGGATACTGATGCCAAACACACCGGTTTTGGTGACATAAAAGCAGCGTCCTTTCTCATCGATAACACCAGGTTTGCAGCCTACTACTCCAAGAATGGCGTCATAAAATTTTTTGGATTCCTGAATGTCTTTGGCCCCCAGCATCACATGACTGAACATCATATTCTCCCTCTTTTATATTTAATGGTTTTAAAAAAGATGGACTTAGAGAAGTGCGTCGCCCACAACCACAACCTTGCCATTGCGAGAACCACTGGATGCAACTTTGACTGCCTCTTTAATATCTTTTACCGGATAGCTTGCGTGTACCGGGGCTGACAAGATTCCTTGTGCAACCAGGGTAGTGAGTTCGCCAAACAATGCCTTTTGTTGCTCCGGGGAGGCGGTTTGGAACCATCGGGCCAACCAGAATCCGCGTAAGTTGATGTCTTTAAAAATAACCGATAA
>JABDMI010000021.1 GCA_013001575.1 Gammaproteobacteria bacterium | reverse complement strand
GCTTTTTTATAGGCCTGGTATTGACGCAAGCGCGGTACCAGGCCTCGCAACATACCCCAATCTTCCAGGCGTTCATAAAGTTTGGCCTGCAAACGCAAACTTTGTTTGTGGCCCGGTGAAAGCTCTTCCAGTTTTTGCAGGGTTGCCAGGGATAACTCGTATTCTCCGGCTTCCAGTTGCAATTCGGCCTGGGTTAATAAAATAGCTTTGGCCGCTTCCGGAGTATTCTCATACGCTTGCTTCAGCCATTTGTCGCGGCGATCGGATTTACCCTGAGCTTGTGCAGCACGCGCTGCATTCAAATAATTCAAAAGCGGGGTTTCACTTTTTGAGGCCGCCTTGGTGAGTTGTTTTTCAGCTTTGGAAAAATTGCCTTCTGAAACCTCGATCATGCCCTGGGTCAAACGCTTGCGGGCACGATTCTGGTTTACACTATCGACCGTTTCCTTCAGTTTTCGCGGCATGCGAATCAGGTGGGCAATGATCCGAATAATAAAATACAAGACCGCCAGCATCATCAACAGACCAATAAAACTGGTTTGTAGAACACGCCCGCCCCATTGCATTTTGACATAGCCTGCATCTTCGCCGAATGCTGCATTAATGATTGCCGCCAGAATAATAGCGACAACCAGCCAGATGAAATAAATTATGGGTCTGGGTAATTTCATACGGCTTATTCGCTAGGGTTTTCGCTGTTATCTACGGCATCGGCTGCACGTAATTCGCGAAGTAATTGCAGTGAACCGGATATATCAGGCAATTGCGGGGTCAAGTTGATGTCTTTGATCTCAGCCAGACTTTCAACAACCGATCTAACCGCATTCTTCTCGGTATCAAAATACACCGTCAATAATCTGCTCGCACCTTCCAGACTGAGTTGATAATTCTTGCTATCTCCTTTCAATGCCGCCAGTCGGGCGCTTTGTAACTGGATATCCAGATTGGCATAGATCAGTCGTTCGTTTTCTTCACTTAACAAGGGTACGTCGCTCGGGGTTGCGTCGCGTACTTCGACCAGTTGATCAAGGGTGCCTTTCATATTCCGCCAGACATTGCTTAAACCCACTCTGATGCCGGTGCCTTGCTTTAGAGGAATTTCTTCTTTGTAATAATTGGCCTCGTCGTCCATGCGCATGGGCAATTGTGGAACTTGTTTGGAAATGCTTGCCAGGGTCAGGGCCAAGCCTTGAATGTCGGGTGAATCGATAGCTTTCAAAGCTTGAATCTCGTCCCGCACCTGTGCGCGTACCCGAACCATACTCGGGTCTTTTAAAATATTTAGCCGTTCGTCCGCGGCTTGTAAGGCAGCCAGAGCAGTTTGTGCGTCCTGGGCAAGCTGCATACGATTATTTGCGGTTTGCAGAAAGTATTCGATCTCGGCCTTGATATAGGCGCGTTTGGCCGCATCCGAAAACCCTTTTAAGGTTACGATCTGTTGCTCTGTGTCCGACAAACGCTCGCTCAGCTCGTTTACGTCCAGTGATAGTTTTCGCTCAAGCCGGGAATTGCTTTGCGACAACTCATTCATGAGTTTGTCGCTGTTTACAGCAAAGCTGTTTAGTCGACTTTGCACCTCGCTTTCCAGATCACGTTTAAGGGATTTGGCCGTAGCGTCGATGCTTTGCATATTAGCCTGGGCACTATCACCCATAGTCTGTTGCTGCCAATACAGATAAGCGCTGCCGGCTAGCGCGCCGAGTGAAAGCAATAATGCCAACCAGCTCACCGCACCTGAACCGCGGCGAGGTGCCTTCACTTTCTTATTGGCTTTCAAACTCACGCCAGAGTCGGGATCACTGGATTCAATATTGATCTCGGTGTCGACCTCAACTTCATCACCGGTGGCGGACTCGCTTAATGCGTCAACCAGTTCATCGGCTTCTTGCAAAGAATCTATTATTTGCTCACTTTGTGGCAATTCAGGCTTATCAGAGGTCATCGTAATTCTCGTCGTCTGCGTCAGAGTCGTCTTCAATAGTAAATAAATCGTCCTTGGACGATTCGGTCTTGGTATGCCATTTCACCAAGGCACTCAGTAAGGTCACATTGATCGCATTATCCGCCACGATCACCGAATTGTTGAAACCCAGTGCCTTGGCTCTGACTTTCAGGCGGTCGCTGGACACGACCAGAGGAATGGATCTGAGCTTATCCACCACTTTTTGTAACAAACGCATCAAATTTTCCAGCAACTCTTCACTCGTCACAACCAACACGTCGATGGCATTGTCTTTAACTTTAACCGCCACGTCCTGGGCCGCCTTGAGTGGCAATTCACGCCGGTAAACCTCCAGGCGATAACAGCTAGCGCCGCGTTCTTCGAGCTCTTCTTGCAAAAGTTTGCGTCCACCCTTACCGGTGACGATCAAGACATTGTTATTACCAACATCTTCCATCAGCGGCTCTTCCAAAAAAGCTTCTGTGGTAAAGCTGCTTTCGGGGCACAGGCTCACCGTTAAACCATGTTTTTCCAATGCTTCTGCGGTACTCGGCCCAATGGCTGCCAGGTTGGCCTGTTCAAGGATCTTTTTAGGGATCTGTTCCACGCCAAAGCTCACCGCATTGCGTGAAACAAAAATGATCCAGTGTAATTTGCCCACACTACGCAAAGTTCGTTTGGTTTTACTGTCAACCCGTTCTTCCTGAATACTCGCCGTCGGGAAATACGTGGTTTGCGCGCCCCCATTCTGGATGATGTCGCACAATTCCAGACCACGGTCTCCGGGTCTCGTTACAAGTACATTTAAACCTTCCAAGCTCATTCTGTTGTCTCTTTTATATTTCCGTTTGGTTTATCTTTTTCTAGTGTCTTGCTTATACCAGGATTTGAATGAAGTTCATGATTTCAATTCGGCTAGAATCTTATCTGCACCCATCCCGAGTAACTCTTTCGCAACGCTCTCACCAAGCGCTTTTGCACAATCTATACACTCGCTAAGAGGCGTTTCAGGTGTAGATATAAACGAGCTTTGCGAATTACGCAAGATTTTATTGCCATCGGCTTGTGCAACCAGAGCGGTAAGCGCGATTTCCTGCGTATTTACCGTAGCAAACGCCGCTATCGGAGTTTTGCAATCACCACCCAAATGGTAATTTACAGCGCGTTCTGCGCTAATCGAAATTTGGCTTTCGGGTGCATTCAAGACCTGTAATAAATTGAAAATTTTTGTATTGTTCTTAAGACACTCCACCCCCACGATGCCTTGCGCAGCAGCAGGCAGGCAATAATCAGTTTGCAGAACCTGGCTAATGTGATCCTCCAGACCCAGACGTTGCAGGCCGGCTTCGGCCAGCACAATGGCATCAAATTCACCTTGTTGCCATTTTTTTATGCGGGTTTGCACATTGCCGCGCAGTGGTTTGATGTTCAAATCGGGTCGATGAGCCAATAACTGGGCTGAACGCCGTAAACTGGATGTGCCAAGGATCGCACCGATCGGCAAGCGCTCAAATTCTGTCGCATTATGAGTAAGCAAGGCATCAAAAGGTGAGGCTCTTTGCAGCACCGCGGCAATGCAAAATTCATTTTCCAATTCGGCCGGCATATCTTTCATGGAATGCACTGCGATATCGGCATCACCTCGCAACATGGCATGCTCCAGTTCTTTAATGAACAAACCTTTGCCACCGACCTTTTGCAGACTTTGGTCCAGGATCTCATCGCCCCGGGTGGACAGAGGAACCAGAGCGACCTTGAGGTCGGGGTATTCCTTGTGTAAACGATCTGCAACCATCTCACTTTGCCAAATGGCGAGTTTACTTTTGCGTGTGGCAATTCTTAGCGTTTGCATGTGCGGATTGGTGTAAGGAGGATTAGAGATATTGTACTTAAACGGTTCTGTGCTAGGTGGTTAATAGATTTTTGACTTCTTTGACTTGGCGACGTGACACCGCAATCGCTTCTTCCAAGTCTTGAATGTGCACATGATAATGCCCATCGCTGTCGCGTGTGAGTTTTTCTACAAATTTTTTGGCCACCAGAGTATTGCGATGTACACGTAGAAAGCTTGTCGGAAATTCCGCCTCAAGGTCTTTTAAGGTGTCATCGATAATTTCTTCATGCCATTGGTTCTTTTGGTAATAGCACAAAGTGACGTATTTCTGATCCGCTCGAAAATAACGAATGGAGTCGAGGGGTATGATGGTGAGTTGACCACGCTTGTTAAAACAAAAACGATCGCGTTGGGTATTCTCGTTTCCGGCAGGATCGCTGGCAACCAGATCCGTGACTTGTTTAGGACTTAAGCGCGCGGCCCGACTCAGACTTTCGGCCAGTCTCTCTACACGAATTGGCTTAAGCAAGTACCCGACCGCCTGGGCGTCAAATGCGGCCATGGCGTGTTCATCATAGGCGGTTGTGAAAATAATAGACGGTGCCTCTCCCATAGCCGATAAATGCCTGGCCACTTGCAAACCGTCCAGACCCGGCATCCGAATATCCAGCAAGATCACATCCGGCTTGTGCTTGAGGGCCAGAGCCAGGCCATCTTCACCATTACCGGCTTCGGCTACCACTTCAATAGCGAATTCGGCTAACGCTTCGTTTTGAAGCAAATTTGCGAGGCGCTTGCGAGCCAGCGGTTCATCGTCAACAATTAATATTTGCATATATCTCTAACTATCAAATACGTTTAATTAATCAAATTCAATCGGAATCAATATTCTTTTTCAAATGGAAAACGTAATACCACTTGGTAATCGCTTTTTGTTTTGGTCACGGTAACACTTGCGTCATCACCATACACCAGTCGCAAGCGTTGTTCGATGTTCTTTAAAGCAATCTGATTCCCGTGTTTGCGTCCACTCCCGATAATTTCGGGATTAATACTTTCGTCCAAAGGGTTGAGGATACTGATGCTAATGTGTTTTTTCATGCCGTGCGTGAGCACCTCCGCCTGAATATCCACAGCCCCACCCCGGGTCAATGGCTCAATGCCATGATATATAGCGTTTTCTAACAAGGGTTGAATGATCAAGACCGGGACTTTTTGCCGCAATGGCAAGTCACCTAAACTCCAGTTTACTTGCAAGCGATCGCCCAGGCGCAGTTGCTCAATGCGTTGATAGAGCCTGGCGATCTCGAGTTCTTCTTTTAAACTGACTTTGCGCGAACTGTCTGAAAGACTAGCACGGAACAGATCGGAAAGGTCTTCCACTGACTGCTCAGCCAAAACCGGATCGATGGTGATCAATGATGCAATGGAATTTAGTGAATTGAATAAAAAATGCGGACGGATACGAGATTGCAAGGCTTGTACCTGGGCCGCAGACACGGCTTTGATGCGTTGTTCGTTTTGGTGGGCGATGTAGAAATATCGCAATAACAATCCCCCCACCATCAAACTTAACAAAATATTGTTCAGGTAGAACTGCAGACTTTTAGTTTCCAGCAATTTGGCGATATCCGTGTAATCAAGATAGCGCTGCATTAATACTTTTGCCAAATAGGTGATCAAGGTGACAATGGCGACCAGGCAAACAAGTTGAATAATGGTTGAATGAATTACTTTCATTGGCATTAACCAGTTTTTGATACTGCTAATGACCAGTGCAAAAACCACTCCGATCCACAACATCAAAAAAGACAGGCCACCAAAAAAATTCAGGAATTCGTCCGAACCTACGGGATATTTCATCAAGGCCAGAGCAGCAACGATCAACTCGATGCTCAACAACATGCCAAGGACGGCTTGCGGACGCGTGAGGTCCGGCAAAAAATAACCATCGGTAGTCTGGTACTCGCCCGGTTCTGAGGGATTGTCGGAGGAACTACTCATACGCTTTCTTTACTGTATGCAACCTTGCAATTTGTCTGGCAATGCTTTCCAGTATAGCCAGTTTGCAGCTGGTATAACAGTTAGGTTCCGGAATACAGTTCTCGGTAGTGTTTTTTCTCGACAAAAAATCCGGCACTTGGCCGGATTGGTGATTAATGCTGATATGGAGTTAATCGTAATAAGCGTCTTCATCGTTTTGTGATTCCAGATTTTCCGAATCATCATCAGCTTGATCTTTATCACAATACACAGATTGGTAGCGTAACTCTCTGGCACGCATTGCGGCCATTTCCTCTTCTGTCATCACCACCTTCTCACCCTGGTCATTAATGCGAGTAATACTGACGTAGGTATCCAGAGATTTTACGTTTTTACGCGAGATATCACATTTTTCTTTTTGTTCGGCCTGTTTTTGCTCGGCCGCTATTTGTTCCGGTGATCTTTCTTCTTCAGTCATGACGGTAGAAATAGATTCTCTGAGTTTGACCGCATTTTCGCGAGGCTTATCGGAATAATGCTTAACTCCCTGACTGTCTACCCAGGTGTACATATCGGCGGCGTGAGCAAACTGTGTGAAACTCAGGACAATTCCACTCATTGCCAGCAGCAACAAAACAGGGCGGAGCTTGGTAAATAAATAAGTCATAAATGTAATACCTCGGATTGAGCAATGAATTCCAGCAAGACATCAATTATAGGGCGCTGTACGCAATATAGACTTGATGCAGCTCACACAGTTCCTGCAAATGCTGTCATTCTCTACAAAACCATCACGCGCAAAAGTTAAAAAATGTTAATCCGGGTTATTTTACATATGCGTCAATTAAATTAGGATATTTGAATAATAGGTAGCCGAATCCGGTTCACACAGCATATGGTGTAGCATAAATACTATTTTAGTAATAATCATACTCTTCGGATTCGGGCTCTTCACTGTCAAACTCTTCACAAAATACGGCCAAATAGCGTTGTTCTTTTTTGCGCTGCTGTATTTTTTCGGCTTCGCTCAAAACCTCTTCGTTGCCGTCTGCATCAATCCGGGTGATCTGGTCAAATTCCGTGAGTGCTTCCAGATTACGCCGGGCATTGTCGCAATTCTTTTTTTGACGTGCCTGTTTTTTGTCTTTAAGGGATTCTTCTGGTGATTGCTCTTCGGCCTCGTTTTCCTTGTCGGTATAACTGAATTTCAATAACTCGGAATCCTCTTCCGGCACATCGGCATAATTTTGCACACCTTCTTTATCCACCCAGGTATACACCTCACCCGCATGCATAAAGCCGGCCTGGCCTGCAATTACGGCGAGGAAGAAAGCTAAAACGAATTGTATATAAAGTGATTTTGACATAATGGCATTACCTCATCTTATTATTATATTGTCCTTACACCCTGTTACTTTGCCTAGCATCAAGACATAAACTATAACGCTAAAATTAGAATAAAACCAAATAAAATTTGAACATAGATAAAGGGTTAGAAAATCTATCTATATTTGTTCGGTCGCACAATTCCATCGCACATAAAAAAACACCTGATCATGTGACCAGGTGTTTGTAAAGCTTAAGAATTTTTTTATCTACAACGCATCTGCATTTTGCTCGCCAGTTCGGATCCGAATAGCCTGTTGCAGATCTGTTACAAATATTTTTCCATCGCCGATCTTGCCGGTTCTTGCGGTAGAGATAATTGACTCGATTGCCCGCTCGATCAGGTCGTCATCGGCAATAGCCACTTCGATCTTCATTTTGGGCAAAAAGTCCACAACATACTCGGCGCCTCGATACAATTCGGTATGGCCTTTCTGTCTTCCAAAACCTTTTACTTCGGTAACCGTGATGCCCTGCACACCGAGTTCGGACAAAGCTTCTCGCACATCATCGAGTTTAAAGGGTTTAATAATTGCAGTTAACATTTTCATAACAGTTCTCTTTATTTAAATTTATGTTTGCTAGAAGTCTAGCGAAGTTTAGCAGTATTGACTAGCATTTTAGTTGCAGAACTCTGGATAAGCTTCCAGTCCACATTCGGAAATATCCACACCGTTAAATTCATCTTCATCACTTACGCGTAATCCAAGAATAGCGTCAATGAGTTTCCAGACCACAAAACTGCTCACGGCAACCCAGGCGATGATCAATGCAATTCCGGCCAACTGTCCAGTCAGACTGGCATCATCATTACTCAAGAGCACAGCCAGAATTCCCCAAATACCGGCAACCCCGTGTACCGAGATCGCTCCAACCGGATCATCGATCTTGATCTTGTCGAAGGCAACAATCGAGAAAACCACGATCAGACCACCTACCATTCCAATGCCTGTTGCCAATAGCGGGGTTGGTGTACCCGGCGAAGCTGTGATCGCCACCAGTCCGGCCAGTGCCCCGTTCAAGGCCATGGTCAAGTCAGCTTTGCCGAATAATAATCTTGCAGTTAACAGGGCAGCGATAAGACCACCTGCAGCCGCCATATTGGTATTCACAAATACCAGGGCAACATTATTGGCGCTTTCGATGTTGGACACCTTTAATTCAGAGCCCCCATTAAAACCAAACCAGCCCATCCATAAAATAAACATACCGATGGTTGCCAAGGGCAAGTTTGCACCAGGTATCGGAGTGACATTTCCTTGTTTGTCGTATTTTTCTTTACGCGCTCCAACCAGCTTGGCACCGATCAGTGCTGCCACGGCACCGGCCAAATGCACAGTACCGGAACCCGCGTAATCAAAATACCCGAAAGAACCTTCCGCGGTCAGGATTCCACCGCCCCAGTTCCAGTAACCCTGAACCGGATAAATGATCGCGGTGAAGATCACCGCAAACAAAAGGAAGGACCAAAGCCTCATGCGTTCAGCCACAGCACCGGAAACAATTGACATCGCGGTCGCCACGAACACAACCTGGAAAAAGAAATCGGCCATATTGGAGTAATAAGTATCCCCGCCCGACGCATTGACCGCGTCCACTGTATTATCAGCGCCCAGGAAAAATCCGAGTTTCGGGAGAATACTGTTGAACACGTTATCGCCCGGGTACATGACGTTATAGCCGACAACCATGAACATCACACAGGCGATGGCAAACAAGGCAACGTTTTTGGTGAGAATCTCGGCGGTATTTTTGGCCCGTACCAAACCGGCCTCGAGCATGGCGAATCCTGCGGCCATCCACATTACCA
Organism: Gammaproteobacteria bacterium; assembly: GCA_013001575.1. Taxonomy (NCBI): domain Bacteria; kingdom Pseudomonadati; phylum Pseudomonadota; class Gammaproteobacteria; species Gammaproteobacteria bacterium. The sequence continues at coordinate 2,168 of JABDMI010000021.1, read as the reverse complement.
GGGCACCGGAGACTAGAAAATAAAACGTATCCAGGGCGTAACTAAGTGAAGTGATATCTGCTGACATGAATTTTCCTTGTTGAAAAATGAATATTAAGATTTACCACTGTCATTGCAATTCACATGCCAAGATTATATAAACTATTGTTTTACATATATTTATTAGTTTTGAGCGTGAAATAAATTCATGTTGCGCACTATGTCTGTGCAATAATTTTCACCCGCGCCCGTTCACAGGGCTTGCAATGCTAAGATGACAGATCACTTAATACTTACAAGCCAGAGCAAGCTATGGATCCAAAATTTATTGATGAGCTTAGTCAACGCTTTTACAAAAACCTGCCAGACAATCTCAAGCATTTGGGTGAGGATCTCAAACGACACTTCTCCAATGTGCTGGAAAAGGGTTTGGATAAAGTCGATCTGGTCTCGCGTGACGAGTTTGAAGTACAAAAACTGATTCTGGAAAAATGCCGCAAGCGAATTGATGAACTAAAAGCCCAAATAAGCAAAGAAGAAGAATAGCTGTGTCACAAAAAGCTCACGCGCATTTTCTTGAGCAATCGCGCAAACATCACAAACGCTTGCATAAGGTTTTTAAAACTTACGGGCCCATGCGTTTGTACAAACGAAAGCAAATTGATCTTGCATCTTTATTGTGCCGTTCAATAGCCGGGCAACAACTCTCGGTTAAGGCGGCGGCTACGATCTGGGGCCGCTTTGCCGATAAAACCGGAAGCACACCGTTAATGACCTATCTGGACAATGCCAGGGAGCAGGATTTACGCAGTTGCGGATTATCCCGCGCCAAGACCAAAGCCATGTTCGCGGTGGCCGAAGCACACCGATCCGGAATTCTTGATGAACAGAAATTACGGCTAATGTCCCACCCACAACGCTCTCTACAACTAACCTCGATCTGGGGTGTGGGTCAATGGACGGCCAATATGTTGAATATTTTTTATTTTGGTGAAAAGGATATCTGGCCGGATAAAGATGTGGCGGTAAGAAACAATTTTCTAAAACTTATTGGCGACAACAAGAACTCCATTTTGGAATCCGAAAAATTTGCCCCCTATCGAACCTACCTGGCTCTGTATATGTGGCGTGTGGCTAATGCCAGGCCTGATTAATTTTATCGAAGGATTATTTTTTCGAATTTTTGCGAGCGCTGTCCATTTGTTCAACAATATTCGAGACCGAAGTTTGCAACTTCTTAGACAATTTCTGATAGTTCTCAACCAATTCACGTTCCGAGTCCGTCAAATAGACCAAACGATGGTCATTTTTCGCCAAGACTTCGTAATTCCCCGTGTTTGCACTTCGGTCTTGCAGGCCGCGGCCAAAAGCCAGCCACTCGAAGCTAACGTCAAGAAACCGGGCTGTACGGTCAAGATTTTCTAAACTCGGTTCGATGATCCCGTTTTCGTATTGGCTGATAGAGCCACGGGTTACCCCGAGATGCGTGGCTAAATCTTTTTGATTCAGCTTTTTCTCTTTACGCGCATAGGCCATGCGCTCACCAATGCTTTTCATGTGGTTGATTATACCAACAGGTTTAGCATTGCTAAACATTTCTTTAGGATCGTCCAAAATCAGTCCATTTAAGTTAAGTGTTATTTTTATTAAGTATATTTTTTATTAAGCTTACCTAACATTACCTCATTAGTTAGATAAGCTGTTGGGTAAGTCTAACCTAAATCATTCCCTTTAGTGACACTTTTTTACATTTGAGAACGCTGCTATCACGCTGCTGAATAGCCCTGTAAGACACCCCCTACAGACAGACGATGCAATCTTTTGCACAATGCTATGCATGATCAGGATGATCACTCGGATATTGCCATTAAAAAGGAATTTATGATGCGACTTGCAACCATTCACTCGCGCGCCAATGTTGGCCTGCACGCCCCCGCCGTTAGTGTTGAAGTACACCTTTCGGCCGGTCTTCCAAAAATGAGTATTGTCGGTTTACCCGAAGCGGCGGTGAAAGAAAGTAAAGATCGGGTGCGTGCCGCCATTTTGAATTCTAAATTTGATTTTCCCAGCTCCGGTCGCATCACGATTAATCTCGCCCCCGCCGACTTACCCAAAGAGGGTGGGCGCTTTGACCTGCCCATTGCTCTGGGCATACTCGCCGCCTCGCGTCAGATCAATGTGCAAGACAT
>JABDMI010000020.1 GCA_013001575.1 Gammaproteobacteria bacterium | reverse complement strand
AGTATCCACTCTAAGCTCAAGATCAAAAATACCAAGTTCCGGAAGATCACAAACTTCCAATGTGCCAACAATCATTTTATTTTTCATGAATTGCTCTAACTTATCCCTGGCCGCGTGTTCGGGTACTGTTTGGTTTGGCATTTTTTTCAATAAACTCGAAAATCAATGAACCAACATCAATATTTGTTGCCTTTTCTATGCCTTCGAGTCCAGGTGTTGAATTTACCTCCATGACAACTGGCCCCGAATTTGATTGAAGAATATCAACGCCACAAACATTTAGGCCCATGATTTTCGCAGCATTTACAGCCGTTGCACGTTCCTCTTTAGAAAGCTTTATTTTTGTCGCAGACCCGCCCCGGTGCAGGTTTGAGCGAAACTCACCTTCTGCACCTTGTCGCTTCATCGCAGCTACAACTTTATTTCCTACGACAAAACAGCGAATATCCGCACCACCGGCCTCTTTGATGAATTCTTGTACCAAAATATTCGCATCCAATCCCATGAATGCCTCAATCATACTTGCCGCTGATTTGTCATTATCGGCCAATACAACCCCAATGCCTTGTGTGCCTTCCAGCAGCTTGATCACTAACGGCGCGCCGCCAACAGTTTTGATCAAGTCATTAATGTTTGATGATCTGTGGGCAAATCCTGTGCGTGGCAGGCCTACATTTTTACGTGACAACAATTGCAACGACCTTAATTTATCGCGTGATCTGCTTATAGCAACTGATTCATTGACTGAGAATGTTCCCATCATTTCAAATTGTCGAACTACTGCGGTTCCGTAGAAGGTAATTGATACACCAATTCGTGGTATCACAGCATCGTATCTAGGCAGTTCTTCACCCTTATACCTGACAATTGATCTGCTCTTGGTTATATCCATATAACATTCAAGTGTATTTATAATGTCAACATCATGGCCACGTGCCTGACCTGCTTCCCTGAGACGCCGGGTTGAATACAGATTTTTGTTTTGTGAAAGTATTGCGATTTTCATTTGAGCCTCAAGATTTTAGTAAGTAATTAAACTGCAGCATCTGAAACATGTATTACACCGGTTAATGTAGTAACAGCTCAGTCGTTTAAATGTGTAATCTTTCGAAAAATAAAAACAATGTACGGGATGTGAATGAATACGATTTACAAGATTGGAAACTGGTACCTGGACAGGCATATCAAACCCGGTCCAGGCAGGGCATTATAATTCAGTCTAGTCTGTTTGAAGCAACTTATACACAATATTTCTGCACCCTTGAAATGTACTCTCCAGGACAGAAATTGACAAGACCTGCTTTTCTTCGTCACGCAGTGCCTGAAAGAATTATAATTCGCTTTTAATTCACTCCTTCAGACCTGTGACCCATCATGCATCCTAACCCGGCTCATTCGCCTCCCACCCATGGCTCCAAGATCTTGCGCTTCATGCATCTTGAAAGCAGCGCAGGCCTGGTTCTGATCGGAGCTGCCTTACTGGCCATGCTCGTAAAGAATTCGATGTTTTCCGAATTTTATTCATTATTCCTGAACATGCGTGGCACAGTGAGCGTTGGCTCTCTGGAAGTTTCCAAGCCATTGTTTTTGTGGGTGAATGATGCCTGGATGGCAATATTTTTCTTTCTGGTGACCATGGAGATCAAACGCGAAGCCTTGTACGGTTACCTGTCCGATCGCAAACAGATCGTGCTGCCTGCAATTGCTGCCTTAGGGGGCATTGTAGTACCGGCATTATTTTACGTTGCGATTAATTGGGGCGACTCACAAGCCCTGCGCGGATGGGCAATTCCAACCGCTACCGATATTGCCTTTGCACTGGGTGTTTTGGCGTTACTGGGCAAGCGCGCACCGGTAACTTTAAAAGTTTTATTAATGACCCTTGCCGTTCTCGACGACCTGACAGCCATTGTCATTATCGCGCTTTTTTATACCAGCAAATTATCCTTCATCGCCCTGTCCAGTGCCAGTGTATTTTTACTGGGTTTGGCCCTGTTAAATCGCAAGCGGGTTGTTAAGCCTGCAGCCTATGTTCTGCTTGGCATGGCCTTGTGGGTCTGTGTCTTGAAATCTGGCGTGCATGCAACTCTTGCGGGTGTGATCACTGCTTTAGCCATTCCGGGCCGCATAAACCCCAGCGATAGCGACTCACTCCTTGAGAGTATGATCCGTAAATTACATCCCTGGGTGGCCTTTTTGATATTGCCCATGTTTGCGTTTGTTAATGCCGGTGTGACTTTCGAGGGCATGAGCCCAATGGGTATATTCGATCCTGTTCCGGCAGGCATTCTGGCCGGTTTATTGCTGGGCAAGCCTATCGGTATTTTCCTGTTCTCGTTACTGTGCATCAAACTACGCCTGGCATCACTTCCCGCCGGTGTGAACTGGATGAATCTGTTTGGTCTCTCGGTCTTGTGTGGGATTGGATTCACCATGAGTCTTTTTGTAGCTTCACTGGCCTTCCAGGAATTAGGTATTGGATACTCCAGACCCGATAGGCTGGCAATTATTCTAGGTTCCCTGATTTCCGGCCTGATCGGTTACTTGATCATTTTCTTTTCCGCCAAGAATCGCGAAAGTATCTAATACCAAGATGCATTGTAAATATAAGGTACTGATTCTGAGTCTGGTAGTACTCATGTGCCATGCTGGCCAGGCCTTACCTATCGAACTGTCCGGAAGTGATGAAGAGTCCAAAGCCATCATCGAAAGTAGCCTCGCCTACCGAAGATTGCAGAGCCTGAGCAACACTGACGGGGCCTTGTTCTGGATGCGTCGTCTCAACAAAGAAGCCAAAACCGGTTTACAAGCCATTGGATTGTATGAAGCCTCACTGGAAACCAAAATTACACCCGACAATAACAAGATTACCGTGTTGCTAATCCAGGGCGAACCCACACGGGTTTCTAATGTGCACATCCAACTTCCGCAAGAGGCGTTCCAGGATTACAACTTTCCTCTCAAGACCGGAGATCGTCTGGATCATCAAAAATACGAAGCTGGCAAACAGCAATTGCATGCCTGGATGCTGGCGCATGGCTATCTCAACACAAAACTGATAACGCATCGTATTGAAGTTAAGCGTGCAAAAAGACAGGCGGAGATCTTCCTCGAATGGGATACAGGACCGCAATATAAATTCGGTCCGGTCGAGTTTATTGATAATCAATTGTCGGCAAATTTCCTTAAACGCTATATTCCGTTTGAACAAGGCGAAACTTTTAGTGAGTCACAATTACAAAAATTCAGTGAACAATTACGCAACAGTGGCTACTTTTCTAGTGTCGATATCATTCCTCAGCTGGACGCTATTGAACAACTCCTGGTGCCCTTGCAAGTACGCTTACAACCCCTGAATAGCAGAGTGTACGAATTAGGGCTAAGTCTGGGAACTGACCAGGGTGCGGGAATCGAAGCGGACGTGACCAATCGTCGCTCAAATACCAAAGGCCATCACTGGCGCATTCAATCCGAATTAACCACACAGCGATTTTTGCTGGGCACTCGATATTCCGTGCCGTCTGCCCGTCATATTGACCGGGTTACTCGAATGGATCTGACCTATGTGGACGAATTGACCGATACATCCGACCGTCAAACGATCAAAGGCACATTAAGCAAACAAAGACGATCGGGAAAATGGCAACGTGTAGACTCGCTGTCACTGCTGAATGAAAAATTCACCATTGCCGATGTAACCGAACAATCCAATTTATTGATCGGCTCGGTAGATATATTTCGTACCAAAGCCCACGACATTATCAATCCCAGCCGCGGCTGGCGTGCCCGTGCCACATTTTCCGGTGCTAGCGACATACTGGGCTCTCCACTGAATTTTATTCGTACCGATCTGGAATACAAACGCATCGGATCGTTCAATGCTAAAACTCGTTGGCTACTGCATTCTCGAGTGGGTGCAATGTGGACAGATAACTTTGAAGAATTGCCGACCTCATTGAGGTTTTTTGCCGGTGGCGATCGCAGTGTTCGCGGTTTTGATTTCGAGTCACTGGGTCCAAGCGATTCTGAGAATAATGTTTTAGGCGGGCAATACATTGCCACTCTGAGTCTCGAAACGGACTATATGTTCCGACCCAATTGGCGGGTTGCCACTTTCGTGGATATCGGAAATGCGTTTGGCCGCGGAGACGAAAGTCTTGAACATGGTGCGGGCGTGGGACTAAGGTGGGTTTCGCCCATCGGGCCTGTGCGTCTGGATATGGCCTCTGCCCTATCTGACCCCGACAATCCCTGGCGTTTGCATTTTTCAGTAGGGCCTGATCTATGAAAAATGTCTTGACCTGGATATGGCGTCTTTTGCTGTTGTTGTTACTACTGGGCATTACACTGCTGTGGTTAGTCGAAACCAATAGTGGGGCCAGATCGCTTATCGGCCTGCTAAACACCTTTACCAACACCCAGGTCCAATACAC
>JABDMI010000019.1 GCA_013001575.1 Gammaproteobacteria bacterium | reverse complement strand
AGCCCCTGAGGTGCGGTGATACTCAGCTTTTCAAACGCTTTCGCATAATCGCCCGCGCGATACGCCTGCATGGCTTCTTTTTCCAGTTGATATAACTTGTTTACTTCCGAGTGCTCGAGTTTGGGTTGTGCAGCAAAGGCACAGATTGCACAGGCACTCACTGTAATTAATAGAATATAACTTTGAATAAACGCTTTCATAGCAATTCCTGTTGTGTGAGAAACAATATTAGCAAATTATTACCGACTATCAGGAAATAAAAAAGCCGACAAATTGCCGGCTTTAATAATTGCATATCAAACAAGGTCTTATTTATAGACAGATGCTTTTTTGAAATGCTTGCAGAGCATGTAATAGATCACTGCACGGTATTTGTTGCGGTTAGATTTGCCATATTTTTCCATAACAGTGGCAATCGCATCGTCCAGGTTGCTGCTGTCTTTCAGGCCAAGTTTTTTGATCAGGTAGTTATTTTTAACGGTGGCAATCTCAGCCTTGTCGGAACCGGATACTGTGGCAGCGTCTTTATTATAAATAGCCGGGCCACAGCCAATGGTTACTTTTTTCAGAAGATCCATATTGGCACTTTCGCCAAATTTGTCTTTAATATCGGCGGCGTATTTCGCGATCAAGTCGTCTCTTTTACCCATTACAGCGTTCTCCGTTGTGATTGATTAAAATTTGTGTGCCGTGATTGTATACGATTCTGCCCCCCTAGAGCATGCAAAGTTTTGTAAAGCGAAATGATTGAATCAAGATTGGAATTTTTATCAGGAATTTATAATTTGAATTTTAGATTAGACCTGTTCCAGATACGGAAAATAGGTCAAATATTCAACGTAAGCAATTGTTTTTATTGGTTATAGCTGTCAATTATGGGTCTCTGAGTGTTTTTTCGGTCTAACGACGCGAAGAATTTTACGAAAGCGGAAGAATCGCACCAAACCCATAATTACGACCAGGACGCCGGCCACGAAAAGTACTGCGCCAACTATTTGCAAAAACTGATCTTCAGGGAAGAACTTCAGCAGAGTTACACCACCCGCCAATAAGGCCAATGCTGTACGCAAATATGCCAGCAAAGTTCGCTCATTGGCCAAAACCGTGCGGTCAAAGGCGAGCTTGTCACGCAGGGTCATTTCATTATCGGTATAGGCCAAGTAACTCATAATTTCAATATCTGGTGAAGGAACAGGAATTATACATTTGAAAAATAAAAGCGGACATAAAAAAATCGCCTTGTTCTGCAAGGCGATCCAGTTCTTTACGTAATTTGTTTTTTTGTTTTCGGCGTTTACTGCTTGCGCTTCGGATGTGTGCACCGCCCTTGCGCATTAATGGCGAAAGAGCTGCGAGGTTTCGTCGTTTGTTTTTCTTTGGCTTATTTTTCTTGGGCATAGTTGTGTCTCAACATCTAAAAAATCAGTATAACATTTACTCAACTACTATTTTACGCGTCTATACACCAGTTTGTTTTCAGTGAGCTTGTCACCATCACGAAAAACAATATAACCTTCAATTTCGTTATCGGATCTTTTATAAAAACTGATACCGGAAAAATGTATTGCGTCTTTTTCAATACTGACCAATCGGAAATTCACATAATCCGGTTTTTCCTCCCAGGCACTGAAGTCGGGATTGAAATGTTTGACCTTCAGGGAAAGACTGTCGTTTTCCTCAACCAGCAGTAATATTTCGTAAAAAATAATTCCTTTATCATTAAACAATTTAAACATCCCAAGCATCGAACCCATGGACGGCGGATTCCAGACCTCTTCAAATTTCGAACCGAAAGCCTCACCTTCCCAGGACCCCACTAACCAGGCAACGTCCTTAAGTGTGGCTTTTTGACCAAGTTCTCCATTTGCCAGTCTTTTTGTATATTTTAGCGTTGTGCTTGGATCGGTATGCAAACTCTCGCTTGCAATCACACAAGCATTCAAGGCTAATAGTGTTAGCGTAATAACAGCTGATTTTGCAACAATTTTCAACACTTATACATCCTTTATTCAAGTAGCTTGCTTAAAATATAATTTTATACATTAAACGAAACCACATAGTCCACAAAAACACTGAACTAAGCACATACATCCAGAATCGATGAGACACTTTATTATAAGTTGTGTGTATGCAACTATGCAGGATTCGAAAGATCACAAATGCCCAAGCACACACCAGAAAGACACTATCTGTGAGCTTTAGTACAAGAATTATTAGCGAAACCGTATAAAACAATATGGGCAATTCACACAGATTACGAAAATTATCACCAGAGAAAATAATTGCTGCAGGTAAATTACGATTAGTTGGTTGCATGTCCGCTGTGGTTAAATCAAATTTCCTCATTACAGAAAAGCGCACATAGTACATACGCAACCATACGAAAAATGTTAGCAGAACCATTGCAAATACAGGATACAAAATATTCATAAATTATTGCACTTTTAAATCTATACTGTAAAACCACCATCCACAACAATACACTCGCCTGTTGTGTACGAACTTGCATTAGATGCGAGATACAAGATGGTACCGGCCATTTCATCCGGTTCGGCATGACGATGCATTGGAATCATGGCCATTGCCATTTTATACACTTTTTCGTCATTGAATAATGCCCCGGCGAATTTGGTTTTGGTCAGACCCGGAAGCAATGCATTCACTCTAATGTTGAATTTGGCACATTCTTTTGCGAAAGATTTTGTCATATTGATCACCGCTGCTTTGGTTATCGAATATATGCCTTGCCCGATACCCGGCTGCAAGCCATTGATCGATGCGGTGTTGATGATCGAGCCGCCGCCGTTCTCACGCATCATTTTGCCACCTTCGATGCTCATGAAAAAATACCCGCGAATGTTCACATCGACCGTTTTATTAAAAGCGCCGAGGTCAGTATCGAGTATATGCCCATAATACGGATTCGCTGCGGCATTGTTGACTAGAATATCCAGCTTGCCATGTCGGGATTTTAATTCGCTAAAAATACTCGAGATCTCTTCCATACTGCCAATATTACAGGCGATAGCTTCGGCAGAATTTCCCGCGGCTTTGATCTCGTCCACCACACGCTGACAGCCTTCAATTTTGCGGCTCGAAACGATCACGTGTGCGCCTTGTTCAGCGAGTAGTTTTGCAGCCGATTCACCAATCCCGCGACTCGCGCCGGTTACCAGTGCGATCTTTCCAGTTAGGTCAAATAAGTTTGTAGTCATAATTAAAATTTCTCGGTTAGTTTTTATCTGAATAAGCACATACAAAAGCCAGATTAATCAATTCAGCTCTTAATATGCATAATTTAGTTATGGGCGCAAAATCACTTTACCCTTGGTCTTCCGGTTCAGCACTTTATTCAAGGCGTTTGCTGTATTTTCCAAAGCAATGATCTCATCCACGTGAACTTTGACCTTGCCCTGCAAATACCAGGTTACGAGTTCCTGCATATTCTGCATAAATCCTTTGGGGTCACGTTGGGTCCAGGCGCCCCAAAACACTCCGACCAATGCATACCCCTTTACCAAAGCAAGGTTGATCGGAAGCTTGGGAATTGTTCCCGAAGCAAAACCGATCACCAATAAGCGGCCATTCCAGGCCATGCCACGACTGACCGCAGCAAAGGCGTCGCCACCAACCACTTCATAGGCAACATCCACACCCTGACCATCGGTCAAACGCTTGATCTCTGATTTCAGGTCATTCTCGACATAGTTAATGCTTTCATCGGCACCATTAGCCACAGCAAGATCGATCTTTTCCTGGGTTGAGCACACCGCTATGACTTTTGCCCCCATGGCTTTCCCGATTTGCACCGCGGCTAAACCGGTGCCACCCGCTGCTCCAGTCACCAGCAGGGTTTCGCCCGGCTGCAGATTGGCACGCTGCTTTAAAGCATGGTGTGCCGTGGCATGTGCCGTGACCAGTCCGGCGGCTTCTTCAAACGGGATCTGGTCCGGGATCGGAAAGGCAAAATGTGCATTAACCACCGCTTTGCTGGCAAACATACCCAAGCGTGCGACAGCAATTACACGATTGCCAATTTTCAGGTTTGTGACACCTTCCCCGAGTTCTGACACCACACCGGCAGCTTCAGTCCCCGGAATGAATGGAAAATCCGGTTGGGATTGATAAAGACCTTGTACTAACAAACCGTCCGGGAAATTGACTCCACAGGCTTTTAAGTCGATCACCACTTCACCCGCTTGGGCAACTGGATCGGGAAGCTCCTGGAATTGTAATTCTTCAACGGGTGCAAATTTGGTACATACTATGGCTTTCATATATTTCTCTTGAATTGGAGTATTTCTGAATCACTGCCTACCTGGTTAACAAGGTTATCACTCTGGCATTGATCTCGGCTTCGGACTCGATGGCATCAATTCTATTCTCCAGAATCTCATCCATCCAGTCATTTAATGACGCATACATTTCCGCAGTATCGACCGCATCTTCACCCATGGCTTGCAAATTACTTTTTGCCTGCTTGACGGTTAGCAAACGGGGTAAAAGCAAAGAGTAAAAGGTATACGCCCTTGGGTGTTGGAATTTACGCTCACTAAAATATGCGTGGACCTTGTCCAAATGCTCGGAAAAAGCCGGGTCCAGGTCGTAGTTTTTTAATTGATCTATCAGATGGTCTTTTTTAAGTTCGGAAAAATCTTCGGCAACCTTTGCATCCAGGCTGTCTTGCAAACGCTCTAGTGGCTTGGTCTGTTTATCTTGCCCGAACCATTTTGTTGCTGCGAAAAAAGCAGCCACGCCTGCGATACTTCCGATGATAAAGCCTTCTAGCATGAGCTCATTTTATTCAGAAATGACTTGTAAAGCCATTTGTGCGAGTGGCTCGACAAATGCTCCGACTTGTCCGGCCTGTTTGCTCGAGGCATTGCCGTCGGCGGCCCGTTTAGCGACCCCTTGCACAATAGCGGCCAAACGGAAAAAGCAAAAGGCTAAATAAAATGGCCAGTTTGGAATCTCGTCCAGGCCCATACGCTCACAATACATGGCCACGTATTCTTGTTCACTCGGAATATTAAGCGCTTTTCTGTCTCTGCCTTGCAAACCCGACATGCTGCCCATACCGGCCGGTAGGCGTAATCCCATGCACTGATAGGCAAGATCGGCATAGGGGTGTCCGAGGGTCGATAATTCCCAGTCTAAAACCGCAATGATCTTTTGATTGCTTTGATCGAACATAACATTATCGAGACGATAATCGCCATGCACCAGCGAAACTTTTCCGTCATCCTCCGGCATATTTTCTTCCAGCCAGGGCATTAGCTTGTCCATAGCCGGAATTTTGTGAATCTCGCTGGCCTTGTATTGCCTGGACCAGCGCCCGACCTGGCGGGCGAAATAATTGCCGGGCTTGCCGTAATCAGCCAGACCAACTTTATTGATATCGACACTATGCAGTGCGGCCAGGACCCGATTCAATTCAAGGTACATCTCGCGCCGCGTATCCGGATCCACGTTTTCCAGAGCCGCGTCCCAATGGATGTTGCCGTCACAATATTCCATGACATAGAACATAGAACCAATAAGCTCGCGGTCTTCACACAGGTGATAAACCCTTGCAACCGGAACGTCTGTATCTTTTAATGCATCCAGCACCCGATATTCACGATCAACGGCGTGAGCTGAAGGCAATAACTTGCCTGGCGGCTGGCGACGCAAAACGTATTGGCCCGACTTGGCATTGAGAAGAAAAGTTGGGTTGGATTGGCCACCTTTGAACTTAGTGGCCGATAACGGACCTTTGAAGCCCTCAATCCTGGTTTCCAGATAACGGGCCAATTCGGTTTCATTCAAAGTATCTACTGCTGACATTTAATTGTTCGCCAAAAGAAAGAGGGTCAATAAAATAGAATCAATGGAATAGTTTCAAGCTAATAGGCATTAAACCATATAGGTAGCGGCCAGATTACGCCCCAATTGCATCATGTGCACTTGGTCCGGACCATCAGCCAGACGCAAGGTACGTGCATAGGCATACATGTGTGCCAGTGGTGTGTCTTGACTCAATCCAACCGCGCCATGCATTTGCATGGAACGTTCCAGAACACGGATGGCCATATTCGGAACAGTGATCTTAATCATTGCGATCAGGTCTTTGGCAATCTTGTTGCCGAATTTATCCATGCGGTCTGCGGCTTTTAAAGTCATTAATCGCGCTTGCTCAATTTCACAAGCGGATAAAGCGATGTCTTCGCGTACCGACTGATTCTTGATAAGTGGCCGACCAAACACCACACGTTCATTGGCGCGCTTACACATCATGTCCAAGGCCACTTGTGCAACCCCGATCATACGCATGCAGTGATGTATACGTCCGGGTCCCAAACGCCCCTGGGCGATCTCGAACCCTTTACCCTCGCCCATGATCAGGTTTTCTTTGGGCACGCGAACATTTTCAAATTTGATCTCGGCATGACCTTCCGGTGCATCATTAAAGCCCAGAACAGTCATGGGTCTGATCACATTGACTCCCGGAGTATTCATCGGTATCAGGATCATGGATTGCTGGGTATAACGATTCTCGCCTTCCGGGTCACTCTTGCCCATTACGATCATAACCTCGCATTGTTTACGACAAGCGCCTGAAATATAAAACTTGTGACCGTTTATGACGTAGTCGTCGCCATCGCGAAGGATCGAGGTTTCGATATTGGTGGCATCACTGGATCCGACTTTGGGTTCCGTCATGGCAAAGGCTGAACGTATTTCGCCATTCAACAGCGGTTCGAGCCAGCGTTGCTTTTGTTGCGGGTTGCCGTACTTGGCTAATACTTCCATGTTGCCGGTATCCGGAGCGGCACAGTTGAAAACCTCGGAAGCCCATAATACTTTTCCCATTTCTTCTGCCAATGGGGCGTACTCAAGATTGGTCAGTCCCGGTGACTCCTCATAGGCCGGGGGCAAGAAAAAATTCCATAATCCCTGTGCTTTGGCCTTGGCTTTCATTTCATTCACAATTGCCGGTGTGCTCCAGTTATCAGCGGCCAGCTGTTGGGCATACAGTTCGTTGTTGGGTATGAGATTTTCATCAATAAAGCCGCGTACTTGGGCTATGAGATCGTTGACTTTATCGCTGTATTCGAAATTCATGATAGTTCCATTTTTGTGTATTGTTTAATGTGAATGCCTGGATGGTTAAACTTAACTGTATGTGATGTATTCTTTTTTTTCTGGATTGTCCAGATGCGGCACATGGTTGAACGTGTGCAATCGGGCGCGTTTGTGATTAAAGAAACAATGTGAAATGGAGGTATTGCGGATCTGGATGTTGAGCTCGATCATACTGTCTTGTGAAGCACCCAGCATGTGGCTCACCGCCATTCCGATCGCACCACCGGAAGTCACCGCCAATACTTTTTGCCCCACATGCTTTTGCGTCAGTATTTCAACAAACTCGAGAACCCGTGAGCGAAACTCGGAATATTTTTCCGGTACGTGTTCATCCAGTTTGCCTTCCGACCAGGCCAGAATTGCCATTCGAAACACCCGATAGAACTCGGACCTGTCGGAACTTTTTTTCGGGGTTAATTCCGGATTGAGTTTAAGAAAGCCTTCCGCCACCGCCTTGAAATCAAATTCGTTTAATTGTGGCATCACGGTGGCACTTTGAATCTTGTCATCGAGTACAGAGAAATTTTGGTGCGACTGCAAGCCCTTGTGTAATCCCTCCAAGGTCTCGCGATGTCTGACCATATCCCCGAGTACCACCGTATCAAAATCAAAAGCATGCCGGGCCAGATGTTCACCCAACCAATGGGATTGCTGATGACCGAGTTCGGATAATTTGTCGTAGTTGGCCGCTCCAAAGGATGCCTGCGCGTGACGGATTAGATAGAGTTCAGCCATAGCTTTTTGGAATACGGGAAGAAAACCCGATTATTATCTGAATAAACGCTAATTGTAAGTCTTTGAGTATTATATTTGTAATTTATTATATAAATTGCTAATATTCAGGTTAATTATAGTGCGTAGGGCCAATCCCAAGGAGACTCACTGTGTCGCAACACAATACCGATCTTAACCTATTCAAAGTTTTTGTTGTCATCTATCAACAGCGAAATCTAACTCGCGCTGCCGAGCTCCTGTCGGTGACCCAACCCGCGGTAAGTAATGCCCTGAATCGTTTGCGTAACAGTTTTGATGATAAATTGTTCATTCGCACCCATAAAGGCATGGTCCCTACCCCGTTTGCGGAAAGTATTATTGAACGTGTGCAAGAAGCTCTGCAAATTTTAAATTCTTCTCTTATCAGCAAAGAGACATTTGATCCAAGTACCAGTCGGCGTATTTTTCGTATTAGCATGAACGATCTGACTGAAGAAAAATTATTGCCCCGTTTGATCCAGGAATTGCAAAAACGCGCTCCAGGCATCGAACTCGACTGTTTTCATGTCAAGCGCGCCAATATCGAGAGTGAAATGAGTAAAGGCATGCTCGATCTGGCCCTGGATGCAACCATTTCAGTTGGCAGCAATCAACTCAACTCTCAATCACACGAAGGCAGTCGCTTTGTTTGCATGTTAAGCAAAAACCACTCGAGCATTCATGGTAATAGTATTTCCCTGAAAGAATATCTGGGCTTGAACCACATAGTGGTATCGAATCGCCGTCGCGGACTTTCCTACGAAGACACAGTTTTAAAACAATTGGGCCTGAAACGAAACATTGCCTTGCGCATATCGCATTATCTGGTTGCGCCACTGGTGGTCAAACACAGTGATCTGGCCCTGACCATTCCGGAATCATTGGCAGAACGGCAAGACAACAAGATCCTCGAATTGCCCTACGAGATAAAACCGCTGGGGTGGCGCTTGTACTGGCACAAAAGTACCGAAGACGACTCCGCCAATAAATGGATTAGAGGTCTGGTGGCTGAACTCGCTATCGACCTGTAAATAATCGAGTTAACAGGTGACATTCTGTGACCCTGATTATTGCAGCACTCGGTATAATGCCCGACTGCAATCAAGTCTGATCGAAACTTACAATGGAAAAAACCTACGACCCGCACAGTATTGAAAAAACCTGTTACCAAAAGTGGGAACAGGATGGTCGCTTTGCTGCCGGCAAACACGTGGCCAATGACAATACCAATGCGTATTGCATTATGATCCCGCCGCCCAACGTCACCGGCAGTTTGCACATGGGGCATGCTTTTCAACACACCATCATGGACGCCCTGACTCGCTATCAACGCATGCTGGGCGCGGATACACTCTGGCAACCAGGCTCGGATCACGCCGGGATCGCCACACAAATGGTGGTGGAAAGATTACTTGCCAAAGAATCAGTTTCGCGTCACGACATCGGACGTGAAAAATTCGTTGAAAAAGTCTGGGAATGGAAAGATCAATCGGGCGGCAAGATCAGCCAACAAATGCGCCGCCTGGGTGACTCCTGCGACTGGCAACGTGAAGCCTTCACCATGAGTCCCGAATTATCCGAAGCGGTCACCGAAGTGTTCGTGCGTTTGCATGAAGAAGGTCTGATCTATCGCGGTCAGCGTCTGGTCAATTGGGATCCGGTCTTGCAAACCGCCATCTCCGGACTGGAAGTTGAAACCCGCGAGGTGCAAGGCTCGATGTGGCAGTTCGCCTATCCTTTAGACGCAGGACCGGTCGACGGGATTTCCGAGATCGTGATCGCCACCACCCGGCCTGAAACCATGCTGGGCGACGGTGCAGTTGCTGTGCATCCAAGTGACGAACGCTACAAGAACCTCATTGGAAAAATGGTGCGCTTACCAATTGCCGAGCGTTTGATCCCGATTATTGCGGATGAATACCCAGATCCAGAATTTGGTTCAGGAGCCGTGAAAATTACCGGCGCGCATGACCAAAATGACTTTGAGGTCGCACAACGCAATAATATTCCGCTAATTAAACTCATGGACGGTCAGGCACGCATGATCTCGAATGCCGAGAATCAAGTGCCGGATCGTTATCACGGCAAAGACCGTTACGTGGCGCGTAAAATGGTACTTGCAGAAATTGAAGAACTCGGTTTATACCGCGGCAAAGAAGACAAACTCATCGCCCAACCCTACGGCGATCGCAGTGGTGTTGTGATCGAGCCTATGCTAACCAACCAGTGGTACGTTAAAGTTGGCCCGCTGGCTGAACCGGCGATCAAGGCCGTTGAAGATGGTGAGATCAAGTTTGTACCGGAGAACTGGAGTAATACCTATTTCCACTGGATGCGCAACATACAGGACTGGTGCATCTCCCGACAATTGTGGTGGGGACATCAGATTCCGGCCTGGTACGACGAGTCGGATAATATTTACGTGGGTCGCACAGAAACGGAAGTGCGAGCAAAATATGATCTGGGCAATGCAGTGTTACGCCGAGATGCAGACGTGCTGGACACCTGGTTCTCATCGGCCTTGTGGCCCTTTGCAACTTTAGGCTGGCCCAAACAAACCCCGGAGCTGGACACCTATTTGCCCACCAATGTTCTGGTCACCGGTTTTGACATTATCTTTTTCTGGGTTGCCCGCATGATCATGATGGGCCTCAAGTTCACCGGCAAGGTTCCGTTTAAAGAAATTTACATCACTGGCCTGATCAAGGACGAGCATGGACAGAAAATGTCAAAGTCCAAAGGCAATGTCCTTGACCCGATCGACCTGATCGACGGAATTGATCTTGAGACCCTGGTAGAAAAACGTACCAGTGGCATGATGCAACCAAAAATGGCTAAAAAAGTTGAAAAAGCTACACGCAAACAATTCTCTGACGGAATTCAGTCCTATGGCACCGATGCACTGCGTTTCACGTTTGCAGCCCTGGCCTCAACCAGTCGAGACATCAACTTCGATCTGGCCCGGGTAGAAGGTTACCGAAACTTTTGTAACAAGATCTGGAATGCCTCGCGTTATGTGCTCATGAACACCGCCGAGCACGATTGCAGTGAACAAGGCGCGGAATACTCAATCACCGACCAGTGGATCCAATCGCGTCTCAACACCACCGTGGCTAATGTGCATAAACATTTTGCCAATTACCGTTTTGATCTCGCCGCCATGGACTTGTATGACTTCACCTGGAACGAGTTTTGTGACTGGTACCTGGAGCTATCCAAACCCGTACTCTACAGTGACGAGATTTCAGCCGCGCGTAAACAAGGTACACGACATACTCTGCTCACAGTTCTGGAATCTCTATTACGCCTGCTTCATCCGATCACTCCGTTCATCACCGAATCGATCTGGCAAAGCGTGGCGCCCTTGGCTTTGTCAGAACACAGCCCGGAAGCGTCGATCATGGTCCAGGCGTATCCTCAATTTAAGCAAAGTCTGGTCAACAACGAGGCAGAAAAACACATTGAATGGATAAAAGAGTTTGTATTGGGCATTCGTCAGATCCGGGGTGAAAATGACATAGCCCCATCGCGAGCCTTACCGGTATTAGTGAGTAATGCCACTCAATCCGATATGCAAAGAATTGAAGAATTTCGTACCCTGCTGAGCAAGATCGCTAAAATTGCAAGCATTGAAATTTTGACTGATGAGTCGGGGGTTCCACCCTCTGCGACCGCTTTGTTAGGTCAAATGAAATTATACGTGCCACTGGCCGGTCTTATCGATGCCAAGGCTGAAATTGAACGCCTGGGTAAACGTCTGGTCAAAGCTCAAAACAATCAACAAAGTCTGACCAAAAAACTTGCTAACGAAAAATTTGTTAATAGCGCACCCGAAGCGGTTGTAGCCAAGGAGCGGAATAAATTGAAAGACAGTGAACAAGAATGCACTCAACTTAAGCAGCAAATTGAAAAAATGCAGGCTTTAGTTTAAACCTGAAATAATTAATCACGCGGATTAAAACTTTGGATACACAAACAAACTTACACAAAATTGCCGACCATATTGCCAGCAATATGGAAAAACTCATACTCGGTAAGTCTCACCAGATTCGTTTAGCCCTGGCTTGCTTGCTAGCCGAGGGTCACTTATTGATCGAAGATGTGCCCGGTGTTGGTAAAACCACATTGGCCCATGGCTTGGCAAAAGTTTTGGGACTAAGCTTTCAACGCATCCAGTTCACCAGTGATCTGTTACCTGCCGATGTTACCGGCGTTTCAATTTATGATCGCGACAACAAGGAATTCGTGTTCAAACCTGGCCCGATCTTTGCACAATTGCTTCTGGCCGACGAGATCAATCGTGCTACCCCGAAAACCCAGAGTTCCTTACTGGAGGCCATGGAAGAACGCCAGGTCACCACCGATGGTCAATCGCATAAACTCCCTGAACCGTTCTTTGTGGTCGCGACGCAAAACCCGAGTGAACAAATTGGTACGTTTCCACTGCCTGAATCCCAACTCGATCGGTTTTTAATGCGCATTGAGATCGGTTATCCGGATGCCGCCGCGGAACGTGAACTTCTGACTAAAGGGGATACACGCAAAAACATCCACAGTTTCACCTCTGGTCTAAACACTGATGATCTGAGTATGCTGCGTCAAGCTGTGAACGATATTGTTGTCAGTGAAGCCTTGATCGATTATGTCCAGGACATTGTGCAAGCCACGCGCGAACCCGAATTATTCCAGCATGGGCTGTCACCACGTGCGGCACTGGGCTTGATCCGCGCGGCCAAATCCTGGGCGTTCTTATCGGGTCACAAGGGGGTATTACCGGAAGATGTGCAAGCCGTATTGCCCGGAGTTGTCGATCATCGTCTAATTACGCGGCATAAAGAACGCACTGGAGACTCACCTTCCAATTACCTGCAACACAATGTTGCCATTCCGTAACTCGCATTTCATGATTGCATGACCGGCAAAAAAACATCCAAATCGGGTTGGTCACAGCGCATATTAAAGCGCACAGAAAAATGGGCGCGCAATCGACGTAGCTCGTCCGACAGTATTCCCTATCAGGTCTCGGCCAGACGTATTTACATCATCCCTACCCGGTTTGGCGCGGGCTATGCACTTGCCGTATTTATTTTGCTGCTTGGTGCCATGAATTACAGCAATTCCCTGGCATTTTTCCTGACCTTTAGTTTGGCCGCCATCGGTTTTATTGCCATGCATCTAACCCACAGCAATCTTGCCAAACTAAGCGTTGAACCCGCATTTGCCGAACCGGTATTTGCCGGTGATCCGGCAATTTTGAAATTGGGCCTGGCTTCAAGTGATAAAAAATTACATCCTGAAATACTGGTCAGTAATGCACACGCCAACATCACGAGCCAAACCGTGAATGTTGAGCAACAGGACAAATACGCAAGTATTGTATTGCCTACGCATAAACGCGGTTATATTGAGATTGATCAATTCACCCTTTCCACACGTTTCCCCATGAACCTGTTTTTTGCCTGGACAGTGGCCTTCCAGACTCTACGTTGTCTGGTCTATCCCTCACCGGCGGAGAGTGCGCCCGAGGTTTTTGGCGAGACTAACAATAGTGAAAGCGCACGCAGCTCAAATCGACTCGGTCAAGATGACTTTGCCGGATTGCGAGATTATCAATGGCAAGACTCCCCGCAACACATTGCCTGGAAAAGTTATGCCAGTCAGGACAAATTGCTGGTCAAACTGTTTCATGAAAGTGTTGCACACACTCTGTGGTTTGATTTTGACGCATTGACCGCTAATGACATTGAGCAACGCCTGTCGCAATTGTGCCGTTTGATTCTGGATGCCGATAAACTGAAACAGAACTACGGATTACGCTTGGGAAAATTAAGCATAGCGCCAGGTCACGGTGAACAGCATAAGCATCAATGCTTGCAAGCATTGGCCTTGTATGATCAGGCTGCCGGATCATGACCGGGGCTGCGTATCGACTGGTCCCCTGGACTCTGGCCGCTTTGATCGTCAGCACTTTGCCACATGTGCTCAAACTGCCAATACAGATCACTTTGCTGATAGCAGCAATTTATATAGGCCGAGTCTATATACATATACGCTTCCTGCGCATGCCCAAAATGTGGATCAAAGCAGTCTTGATCGGTGTCGCGGTGTTAGCTGTGCTTGCGACCTTCAAAACCATTAATGGCGCACAAGCCGGCGGCGCACTGTTACTTTGTGTCGTTGCCCTGAAAACCCTGGAAATGCATGCTTTACGTGATCACGCGGTACTGTTGATTTCGGCGTTTTTTATTATTGTGAGTTTTGTGCTCGATGACAACAGTATCTGGAGCGGGATTTATTTACTGCTTGCCACCAGTGTTTGTATATTTGCCTTACTCAAACTTTCAGCACCTGAATTAAGCTGGAAGCAGTTAATGCCAAATGCCAAACGCTTTTTGCTTTATGGATTACCTTTGAGTGTGCTGTTATTCGTATTATTTCCACGCATTCCCGGCCCCTTATGGGGCCTGCCAAATACCTCGGAACAAGCCAAGACCGGCCTGAGTGACAGCATGACACCCGGGATGATCACAGATCTGGTCCAGTCAAATGAACTTGCCTTCCGGGTCAAATTCAACGGCAAAGAACCCGCACGCAAAGACCTATATTGGCGCGGACCGGTGTTACACCATTTCGACGGTAGCACCTGGACCATGTTAAAACGGTTTTTCTTTTACGACCGCACCAGCGAAGCAAACTCCCAACACAGCAGTCCCGACGATTTTCGTTACAAAGTAATACTGGAACCACATGATCAGCGCTGGATGTATATACTGGATTACCCCGGAGAATTACCGCTGCAATCCTGGATGTTGCCTGATTTTCAAGTGGGTCGCCAAAGTCCAATTTCTCAACTCATTTCTTATACGGCCAGTTCGCGACCAGGTGACGGTGAAAAACTGAAATATCACTCGAGTTATGCATCCATGGCATTGAAATTGCCTGCTCAAGGTTTTGAAAAAACCCGAGAGCTGGTCTCGCAATGGCGGCAGTTATACGCAACTGACCAGGAAATTGTGCAAGCGGCACTGTCTATGTTCAACCAACAAGAGTTCTCCTATACCTTGCAACCGCAAGCCCTGGATATGTCCGATTCAATTGATGATTTTTTGTTTCGCACCCGCGAAGGATTTTGCGAACACTATGCATCTGCCTTTGCCGTGATGATGCGCTCCGCGGGCATTCCGGCGCGCGTGGTCACGGGTTACCTCGGCGGTGACAAAAACGCATTTAGCGGTTATTACCGAATAACCCAGGCAGATGCCCACGCCTGGACCGAGATCTATTTACAAGACCGGGGGTGGGTGCGTGTGGATCCAACCGCTGCTATCGCACCTGAACGCATTCAACAAAATTTGCAACAAACCTTCCCCGAAGAAAACCTGGCTGGCGCATTCTCCAGTTTTCCGCTATTACTGCGCTTGGAGAGTGCCTGGTATGCCTTGAATACCGCCTGGTTTGACTGGGTACTGGAATTCAATAAAGAAAAACAACAAGACCTATTAAAAAGTCTGGGCTTTGAGGACCCGGACTGGAGTACTTTGGTGTGGTTAATGGTCAGCGGTATTCTCGGCTTTACCGTATTCATGAGCTGGCAAATGTGGCGTCAAACTCGACGCATAGTCACCGACCCCTTACAAAAAATCTATTTAAAATTCATTGGCAAACTGGAAAAACAAGGCTTACACAAACAAACTGCAGACGGCCCGCTAACTTACCAGAACAAAGCGCTGGCGATGTTTCCCGAACAACGCAGTGGCATACTGGAATTTATGCAAACCTATATTAACGCGCGTTATTACTCTCGCGAAAGTAAAGTCACGCAAAGCAAGATCCTGTTTAAAATTTTCAAGCGTCTATGAATTAACGCTGAAATTCACGGGTTTCCCTGAACAAAACTTCAGGGTGCCGCTCCTGAGCCAATTGCAAATTAACTCGACTTGGCGCCACATACACCAGTGCGTCACCATGATCTAGCGCCAGGTTTTGATGGTTTTTGGTTTTAAATTTTTCAAAGATCTTTTCGTCTTCGCACTCTACCCAGCGTGCCGTAGCCACATTCACAGCTTCAAAAGTGCAGGTAACGTTGTATTCATGTTGCAATCGGTAAGCCACCACATCAAATTGCAATATACCCACAGCGCCCAAAATCAGATCATTGTTTTTAAGTGGCATGAATAACTGGGTCGCACCTTCCTGACTGAGTTGTGACAAGCCTTTTTGCAAGGCCTTCATACGCAACGGATCACGCAAGACCGCCCGACGAAAAATCTCGGGAGCAAAATTCGGGATACCGGTAAAGTGCAATTCTTCACCTTGGGTGAAGGTGTCACCAATATTTATAGTGCCGTGATTATGCACTCCGATGATGTCACCGGCGTAGGCGTTCTCGGTATTCTTTCGATCAGATGCCAAAAAAGTCACCGCGTCGGGAATTTTGATATCTCTGCCCAGGCGTACATGTTTCACTTTCATGCCTCGACTGTATTCCCCCGAACACAAGCGCATAAACGCAATACGGTCATGATGCTTGGGATCCATATTGGCCTGAACCTTGAATACAAAGCCTGTTAATTTGGTTTCATTCGCTTGCACTTCACGTTCTTCCGCTTTACGCGGCATTGGCGTTGGTGCAAAGTCAACAAAACAGCTGAGCAATTCCTCCACCCCGAAATTATTTATCGCAGACCCAAAAAAAACCGGGGTTTGCAGCCCTTGCAAATACAACTCTCGATCAAACTCGTCACTGGCACCTTCGATCAACTCGAGCTCTTCACACACTTCGGCGTACATATCACCCAGTGCGTCTTTAGCCTCCTGGGAATGCAGGCTGTCAATAATTTTATTGCTACCGACCTTGCCACCTTTCTCCGCTTGATATAAATAGATCTTGTCTTGCAGGCGATGATAAATTCCCTTGAGACGTTTGCCCATTCCGATCGGCCAGGTGATCGGGGCGCATTTGATATCCAAAACGGATTCAACTTCGTCCAGCAATTCGATCGGGTCACGCCCTTCACGATCAAGTTTATTAATAAAAGTCATGATCGGTGTGGTGCGCAAACGACATACTTCCATGAGCTTGATGGTGCGTTGCTCAACCCCTTTAGCACAATCGATCACCATCAATGCAGAGTCAACTGCGGTCAAGGTGCGGTAGGTATCTTCGGAAAAGTCTTCGTGACCCGGCGTATCCAGAAGATTTACAACCCGGTTTTTGTACGGAAACTGCATGACTGAAGAAGTCACCGAAATACCCCGTTGCTGTTCCAGTGCCATCCAGTCTGAAGTTGCATGACGGGCAGCTTTACGCCCTTTTACGGTTCCAGCTAACTGTATGGCGCGACCAAACAATAACAACTTCTCTGTCAGGGTTGTTTTACCGGCATCCGGATGCGAGATGATCGCAAATGTACGCCGTTTGTTGATCTGCTTTTGAAGTTCGGACATGGAATCAGCGGGTAATAATCCGTTGGAAATACGCGAAAAGCGCGTATTGTAGCCTAATTGCCCCTTGAGAGAACCGGTATTACAACTCTTTGAGTGACTGTATCACCTGATTAATGGCGTCTTTGGCGTCACCATAGAGCATGCGCGTGTTATCCGCATAAAACAAATGATTTTCAATCCCGGAGAATCCCTTGCCCTTGCCACGTTTAACCACAACGGTATTTCGCGCTTCATCGGCACTCAATATTGGCATACCGAAGATCGGGCTACTTGGGTCGGTACGCGCAATCGGGTTAACCACATCATTCGCTCCAATCACCAAAGCAATATCGGTGGTGCTGAATTCGGCATTGATGTCTTCCAGGTCTTCTATCAGATCATAAGGAACCCCGGCTTCCGCCAACAAGACATTCATATGTCCGGGCATGCGGCCTGCAACCGGATGAATCGCAAAACGCACATCCACATCTCGCTGGCGTAATAATTCCGCCAGTTCCCAAACCTTGTGTTGAGCTTGAGCCACGGCCATGCCATATCCCGGGATAATAATGACTTTGCTTGCATAGGCCATATTGATGGCGGTGTCCGTGGCATCGGTGGCCTTCATACTGCCTTTCACCTCACCCGCAGGCTCTCCATCCGCCACACCGAATTTTTTAAACAAAATGGCTCCGACCTTACGATTCATCGCATCGGCCATCAGTTTGGTTAACAGGCTACCCGCCGAACCAACGACGGTCCCGGCGATCATCATGGCGGCATTTTGTAACACGAATCCTTCCAAGCCTACCGCCAGACCAGTTAAAGCATTGAACAAGGAGATGACCACTGGCATATCTGCACCACCGATCGGCATGGCAATGGTGATGCCAAAGATCAAGGCAACAACAAAAAACGCAATAATGGCAAGGGTGTAAGTTGCACTGATCTCATGTGACCCATCGGTGTGTACCTGGCTGCTTAAATAAATGGCCAATAATAATGAAACAACAAATACCACCAGATTAATAATTTGCACACCCTTGAACTGCCAGCTTTTCCAGATCAATCCTTGTAACTTGGCAAAGGCAATAATTGAACCGGAAAATGCCACTGCCCCGATCAGCGCACCCAACACCGCCAAGACCTGGGTCACTGTATTCGTTGCATGACCCTGCAATAAAGCAATCGCAGCGATACAGGCCGCCGCACCACCGCCGAGGCCGTTATACAAGGCCACCATTTGTGGCATATCAGTCATGGCCACTTTTTTGGCCGAGACATAGGCTATCCAGGAACCTATAACTACAGCAATGACCGCTAAAGAAATATTGGTTGCCAGCAAGGATGCCCGTTCACCTTCCAGATCGATCAGGCGCAGGGTATCGGGCAAAAAAGTAACAAAAGTCGCAATCAGCATTCCAACCCCGGCCCAGATCATGCCCTTGCGCGCCGTGACCGGTGACGACATGGCTTTGAGACCGAGAATAAAAAGTATAGCCGCGATGAAATAAACGATTTGTATGGTTGTCGAAAGCATTATTTTTATATCATTTTTAAATTAGTTATCATTCTAAAAAAACCACTGACCGAGATACGCTTCTGGACCAGGTGAAATTCCTCTGTCACTAGCAATGGTCTGGAGTGAAAGTCTTCAGCCGTCAGAACTCTTGAACATTTCCAACATTCTATCTGTTGCGACATAACCTCCCGCGGCATTACCGGCAGCCATGAGCACACCGATGAAACCGATGATCTGTTCGGTCAGGTTGCTCGCCGATATCAACGCGATGATCGCTCCGACCACGACAATTCCGTGAATAAAATTGGAACCTGACATTAGTGGCGTATGCAAAATTACCGGCACTTTGGAAATAACCTCATACCCGGCAATAGCTGCCAGCATAAAAATATATATCGCGGTAAAGCCTTCAATCACCATATGCTTCTCTCAAATACTCTGTGTGATGTAATCATTTATAAATCCTGCGCTTGTTTAACCCCGGCATGCGTAACTTGGCCTTCCCGGGTTAAACATGCCCCGGCCAATACTTCGTCTTCCCAATCTGGTTGCAATTCCCCATCAACCAGCATCAGTTCGATGAGGTTAAGAATATTTTTTGCGTACATTTCACTGGCGTGCTTGGGTGCAGTAGACGGGATATTGACCGGACCGGCGATGGTGACACCGTTTGGTGTCTGGTAGTTCTCGCCCGCTTTGGTCATTTCGCAATTTCCACCCGTTTCAGCGGCCATATCCACGATCACACTGCCGGCTTGCATATTGGCAACCATGTCAGATGAAATAATCTTAGGCGCCTCTCGTCCGGGTATGGCGGCCGTTGTGATCACGGCATTAACCTGTGTCAGATGCTCTGCCAACACCGACGACTGTTGTTGTTTCTCTGCTTGAGTGAGTGCACGGGCATAACCGCCCTCACCGACCGCATTCACGCCGGTGTCGATCATTTTGGCGCCCAGAGACTCAACCTGCTCACGCGCATCCGGACGAATGTCGTAGGCCTCAACCATCGCACCCAAACGCTTCGCGGTAGCAATGGCCTGTAAGCCTGCAACGCCAGCTCCGATCACCAAAACCTTGGCCGGACGAATAGTGCCGGCGGCCGTAGTCAGCATGGGGAAAAACCCGGGCGTGAGTTGCGCGGCTTGTATAGCACACTTGTAACCGGCAAGACTGGCTTGTGACGACAAGGCATCCATGGACTGGGCGCGGGAGATGCGCGGGACAAGTTCCATGGCAACACTGGTAATGCCTTGCTGTTGCAGCTTTAGTACCAATTCTTTATTTCGGTATGGATCCATAAAACCGATGATTATCTGGCCAGGTTTTAAGGCAGCGAGCAGATCATCATCTGGCGCCTGTACCATAACCACAATATCACTGCTGCTAACAAGTTCGTCAGTTTGCTCAATGATGGTCGCGTCACTGTATAGGGCATCCGGAAAGAATGAACGCAAACCGGCATCTTTTTGCAGATTGATCCGAGCCGAATGCTTTTTGCAAAAGCGTACGATTGAAGCAGGGTCAAGTGCAACACGATTTTCACCGGCTTGTGACTCGCGAACAACACCTATTTTTAAACTCACTGCATTCCCCAATTTATAATGCTGACTCTTACGTATATTAACATTCTTTAATAAACCTGCAAAACATCTTCACTGAAAACTTTTTCCAGGGTATCCAGCAGTTCATCAACATCTTTTTCAGAGAACACCAGTGGCGGTTTAATTTTGATGACATTATGATCCGGTCCATCGCTGCTCATTAATATACTATGGGCTTTCATGCGATTGATCAGGTAATCGGTTTGTAAAGGCAAGGGCTTTAACGCTGCATCAACCAGCTCAAAGCCTAAAAACAGTCCTTCGCCACGCACATCACCAATGATTGGAAATTGTTTAGAAAGGATTTGCAACTTCTGTTTAAGCAATGCGCCGATAGTATTTGCGTGCGTTTGTAAATTCTCACGCTTGACCACACGCAAGACTTCGCTGGCGATGGCACATGAAACCGGATTGCCGCCAAAAGTATTAAAGTATTCCATGCCATTGGCAAACTTGTCGGCTATCTCCCGGGTACAAACAACCGCGGCAACCGGATGCCCATTACCCAAAGGCTTGCCAATGGTGACGATATCCGGGATCACATCGTGCAACTCAAAACCCCAGAAATGTTTACCCACGCGACCGCAACCAACTTGCACTTCATCCGCCACGCAATAGCCACCCGCTTCTCGTACATAAGTAAAAGCCTGTTGCAAAAAGCCCTCCGGAGGCACGATCTGACCGCCACAACTGATGATCGGTTCAATTATCATGCCAGCTACATGACGTCCCTCGGCATGCACATGCGAAATACAGGTTTCTACCTCATAGGCATAGCGAAAACCGCTGTTGTCACCGCGATACTTGCCACGAAACGCATCCGGCAACGGGAATACATGGGTATATTGCGGCGCGCCACTGCCACCCTTTCCGTCAAACTTATAGGAACTGATATTGATGGCGGCATTCGTGTTCCCGTGATATCCAACTTCTGAAACAAGGATGTCTTGACGTCCGGTTGCAGTTTTCAACATCCGTATGGCCAGTTCATTGGCCTCGCTGCCTGAATTCACAAAATGCACCACACATAATTCATCGGGTAAGGTCTCAAGTAACTCACTGGCCAGCTCATTGATGTTTGGGTGCAAATAACGTGAATTGGTATTGAGTACCGCCATTTGTTGTTGACCGGCCTTGACCACATCCGGGTGTTCGTGTCCGACGTGTGCAACGTTATTCACCGTATCCAGAAATTTGCGGCCCTGATCATCAATCAGATACTGAGCAGCTCCACGTACAATGTTCAGTGGCGTCTTATAAGACAGACTCAAGCCTTTGCCCAGATGTTGTTGTCTAAACTCAAGCAATTCCTGATTTGTTTTTTGATTTGGCTCAAGCCCGTCACATTTGAAAAGCAAATTCGGGTCAGGACAAATACTCGCCCAGACCCCGACTTCCTCCGGATAAGCAACACCGGCAAAATCGTTAACATAGTCCAGCATACTTAACATTAACTGAAAATGCAGATGTGGAGACCAGTTGCCATTTTCCGGATAAGAACCCAGGCGCGCGATGCATTCGCCCTGTTTGATCTGGTCACCGATCGTGTGCTGGGTGGCGGATGAAACTGTTAGATGACCATACAAGGAAAAAAAACTGAACTCGCCATGCTGGTCTTCGATCGTGTGTTTCAGAATAAGCAATCCGCCATATTGCTTATCGCCCGAATTATCCACCGCTGCAACGACTTCACCATCCAGAACGGCATGCACCGATGTGTAAGCAGGCAACCAATAATCCACCCCCAGATGCACAGTACGACTACGCCGCCCGCTGTTACCCACACTGTCGTATTCTGGCGCGATGTATAGAGCACGCGGCTCAAGGTAACCGCCTGCAATGATTTTGTCTGGATGTTGTTTTTGTAATTTATGTATTTTGAAATCAAACAGCTCCAGATCATTGAAGTCTGTAACGTGACCCAACCAAGTGCTGGCCACATTGAGTTCCAGGGGATGTATTTGATTGCGTAACACTGTTGGATACAGGTCCGATAAAGAGAATTTTGATTGTTTCGCCCATTCAACAAACCGTGCTTGATCAGGATGAGCAGAAAATCCACAGGCATCGCGAAAACGGTAAGTCGCAAATTCCTGGTCAATCGCATCCCACTTTAAAAGCAAATCAATTGCCGTTTGTTTACTAACCTGCAAATACTCATTCTCGGGTTCCGCCACACGATTGATTGCGGCCTTGGTGATCGACACGATCAAGCGCATGGCAATCAACAGATATAAATAGTCTAATTCTTGTTCCTGTAAGGCAAATGCGTGATGATAGCCCTTAAGCAGTGGCAAAGCAGCCGCGAGTGGATCCGGAAAGTCTTTAATGGCGTAAGAGCAAGCGATAGCCACATCGTTAATCACCTGGGTATGCAGCGCATCGCCAAAATCAAATATTGACAAAACCTGTGGCTTGAGGACATCCAGACTCACAACAATATTGCCCTCATTCACATCATTGTGCACCACAGACTTTCGCAAGCCCTGATAGGACTTTTGCACCGTTTCAAACCGACCGATGAAACTTTCAATAATGCGCTTCTCTTCGCCGGAAAATAAATCCGTATGCTCTTTTGTCCAGAGTGACTGGGCCACATCCCAATCCAGTTCCCTGTGCGCCTTTGGATGATCAAAATCCAACAGGGTTTTAGTGATCAATCCGGACTTGTATCCGAGCTCATACCTGAGTGCATCGAGTTGAGGATTGACCGTATGCCACAAACGACCTTCAATCCAGGTAAGCAGCCGGACGTAGCGAATTTGTTCATTCTCATCGGTAAACTCTGAAATCGCTTGACCGTTCACATCCTTAACTACTTGCGACGCGTTCAATTCCGGGTCTTGACTGAGTGTGAGCAATATTTGATTTTGCAGATCAAGATAGTCTTTATCAACGCCGGCTCGTGAAATTTTTAATAAATATTTTGCCCGTCCATCTATCTCGATGCAAAAATTGAAATCAATTTCACCGTGCACCGGACTTGCAAGCGCCTGAATGCCGTAGAGATCCGAAAGAATCTCAGCCGCATGTTGATCGTATATTTTGCTGGTGGAATAGTCGCCCATGCCTTGATTTTACAGTAGAAAGTGAAAGTTTTTGAATGGCAATTTGTGGTCATCCCCTATATCAAGTAATGTGAATACCTAGTATCTTTGCAAAACGGACGCAATAAAAGCCACAAAATGAACCTAGGATTATCCAAAATGTTGCTATTGCTTGTATCACTGATTGTGATGCAAACAGTTTCCGCACAATTATTTGAGAGCGACTCGGTATTAGAGATAAAACTGGAAGGTCCGGTCAGCCGTGTGATACGCGCCAAAAAACAAAAAACCCCGTCGCGTTTTGTTTTAGAGGTAAATGGTCACCGCCAAGAAGTGCTCGTGCGTGCGCGAGGCAATAGCCGGCTCAGAGTTTGTCGCTTCCCCCCGCTCCGTTTGCAATTCAATCAACAGCACGCACGTGGTAGTGTATTTTCCGGAATGGACAAGGTTAAGATCGTCACCCATTGCAAACTCACATCTGCGTATCAGGAAAATGCCATTCAGGAATATCTGGCGTACAAAATACTCAACCAAATCACCGACGTCAGTTATCAGGTACGTCTGGCGCGTATCACATATGTAGACACGCTAGCCAAAAAAAACTCTCAGTCATTGGTGCGCTATGCGTTTTTGATTGAACCCAGGCTCGACATGATCAAGCGTTTAGGCGCTCAACCGGTCGCGGCACAGGGCGTGTCATTGCGCTCCCTCAATGATGCGCACATGGCAAAGATTTATATCTATCAATATCTGATTGGCAATACTGATTGGTCATTGGTGTCGGCGGAAAAAGATACCGTATGTTGTCACAACGGAACCTTAATCAACATCAACCAAGAACGCTTTTACGTACCTTATGATTTTGACCTTTCCGGACTAGTGAATGCCCGCTATGCGTTTCCGGATAAGTCCTTACGCATCAGACGCGTTACCCAGCGCTTGTATCGCGGGTTCTGTCAATCTTCTAATAAACTACAAGTTGCCCTGGACCAAATCAGATCGACACAAAGCAATATAGTAAAAATAATTAAAGATGTGCCCGGTCTGTCAGACACTGCACGACTGGAAACAGAAAAATATGTGAACCGTTTTTTTCAGGAGGCGGCTAATGAACAAAAGCTGATGGCGGATTTTCAAAAACGCTGTTTATAAAATTCTGCATTGGCATTGTGGTTCCCACTAATGCATAAACAGATAAATATCTTTTTGAGTATGTTTTGCTCGCGTGAACCAGTCGATCAAGCGCTCTTTCTGGATTTCATCTATGCCTTCATATTCGGCATTTTCCAAGTCTATTTTAGTATGACTAATGTAGCCAAGTGCTGGCCAGTCATCCGGGTGAGGAAATTTGACCGGTAATGTCATTTCAGTAAATGGAATGGCATAAAAGCTGTCGATTGAACACGGATACCATTCAGAATTATCCAGAAAGTCTCCCTTGTACTCACAAATATTCTTGAAAACATAGCCATAGACATGACCTTCGTAGGCATTACTGATATTGTCAGTCAGGAACTCATCAATTACTTTTCTTGCAATCGGGACGTCGAAATTTTCATCGTCTTCATCCAGCCATTCCTGAATACTCTCATCCAGGTCATCCAGCTCGGGCTTAAGCGCTTCTATCATCTTCTCCTGTTCACTTTTTTTACCAAAAACAGAACTTAAAAACCCGCGCTTTTTTTCTTTTCTCAAAAGACTAAACAATTCATCCGTATCAACAAGATAGGCCATCACACCATAGCTCATTATATTTTCCTCTAATCAAGATAAATCCATCTTATACGTCACTGCATCTTCTTTCCCGCTTTGAGTCTTGTAATAATCTTTTCTTAGACCAATTTGCTCAAAGCCCATAGCCTCATACAAGGCAATGGCCGGTTTACTGCTAACACGCACCTCTAAAAACAAAGTATCGACATGTTTTTCTTGCAATAAATTTATCATGTCGGACAACAACTTTCTGGCCAAACCTTTACGACGCTGAGCGGGCGCGATACAGATATTCAAAAGATGGGCTTCATTGGCGCCAACCGAGATGAGTATATAACCGATGATGGTTTCGCCATCCAACAGCACCCAGGCCGGATAGCCGACTTTCAAACAATCGGAAAAAATGCCGCGGGTCCAGGGTACCGGATAGCTTTGAGTCTCAATTGCAAGCACCTGATCGAGATCGCTTTCCTGCATCCTGCGTAAGCTAACGGGCATGGATCAGGCTTTTAATACTGAAAATGCAAGTTTCAGATCGTCCCATACTTTGCGTTTCTGACTCGGACTTCTTAACAAGTAGGCCGGATGGTACGTCACAATGACCGGAATATCTTTCTCAAGTTTGACAGGATGCTGAATACTGTGCGGTTTACCCCGCATGCGGGAAATAGGATCCTCGACTTGCAAAACATTTTGACTGGCAATACGCCCCACGCAAATAATGATCTTTGGGTCAACCAGGGCAATCTGCTGTTCCAGATATGCTCGACACTGAGCCGCTTCGGATTTTTTTGGATCACGATTACCAGGCGGCCGGCATTTCAAGGTGTTGGCGATATAAACCTTATCTCGCCCCAAGCCAATGGACTCCAGAATAACAGTTAAGAGTTGCCCAGCTTGACCGACAAATGGCTCACCTTGTTTGTCTTCTTCGATACCGGGTGCTTCCCCGATGATCATCCAGTCGGCATTGCTGTCACCTACGCCAAATACCGTTTGGGTACGGGTTTTGTGCAAATCGCAGCGTTCACAATTGCTGACATGATCGATCAAGCCTGACCACTCCTGGGGCAAGTCACTGCGCTTTAAAATTTCATGCACTGAAACCGACGTTTCAGTTTCGGCTGGTGTAACAGTTGGCGCCTCGCGAGCTTGAGAATCATTGACCGGCGATAGATTGTCATCTGATTTACCCGGGGATTTTTTTTGACTTGACTTTACTTGCGGTGGAAGCTCAAAGTCCTGTTTTTCTTCTTCGGCTCTTTCTGTATAGACCGGTATACCCATCAAGTCCAAATACTGTTTTTGTCTTTCAGATAATGGCATGTTTGAACTTATTCTTCTTCAAGATAGTTGGCAGGCACCACGCGCGGGTCTTCAATGTCGTCCGGAATTATATTTTCAGTTTGTTCACCACGAATGCGTCGCATCACCAGTCCGACTGGTCCCGAAATGGCATAGGCAAAGAATGAGATAAACAGAGTCCTGTGTGGATCAATGAACAATAGACCAAGAATCAAAGGCACCAGCAATAAAATGTGAAATGGCACTTTGCCTTTAAGATTTAAATCTTTAAAACTGCGATATTTGATATTACTGACCATTAAAGCGCCGGCAAAAAAAGTGATGATCAACGCCGGGAAGCTGGTGTAGCTCGGGTCGAAATCGAATGAATGATCAAACAGAATTAGGCCCGCTACCACCCCGGCTGCTGACGGGCTGGGCAAACCCTCAAAATAGCGTTTATCCACTTTACCGATATTGGTGTTAAATCGCGCCAATCGCAATGCCGCACACACGCAATAGGTAAAAGCCACGATCCAGCCGGCCTTACTCCAGAAGCCACTCAATGAAACCAGGTGGTCAATGCCCCATTGATACATCACCAGCGCCGGAGCAATGCCG
Source organism: Gammaproteobacteria bacterium (assembly GCA_013001575.1). Classification (NCBI taxonomy): domain Bacteria; kingdom Pseudomonadati; phylum Pseudomonadota; class Gammaproteobacteria; species Gammaproteobacteria bacterium. The sequence goes on along the minus strand of JABDMI010000019.1, from coordinate 20,636 downwards.
AATGAGACCATGTCGGATAAAGAATCGTATTCTTTGCCGAATTGCGTTTCGGTGCTGGTCATGCGCGCGACCCGGCCATCCATACCATCGAGTAACATGGCCACAAAAATGGCGAAAGCGGCTTTTTCAAAATTGCCGTCCATGGAGGCAACCACCGCATAGAACCCCGCAAACAAAGCGGCTGTGGTGAATAGATTAGGCAATAGATAAACCCCGCGCCCCCGTTCGCCAGCCTCGATATTCAATTGGCGTTTTTCACGATGGGCGGCTACCGTGTTTTTTACTTTCCGGGTAATTTTTTTGTTCATAGGGTTTATTGTACAAGGCTTGGCAGAATTTATTCTTCTTCGAACTGACCATGATCGAATTCCGCCAGTATAGAACTACCCGCTTTAACTCTCTGACCAATCGCAATATCCAGTTTGATGGTCTCAGGCAGATACAACACACAATTTGATGCCAAGCGATTCAAGCCCACACGTTCACCCTGTCCTATGCGTTCACCGAAACGCACATGACATACGGCCGGATACCATTTGGCAACACCCTCGCCACGCATTTGCATGACCACGTCATCCATTTCATCGGTGCGTATCCACAAGCCACGCGTATCCACCCTGCGCGAACCCAGATCGACATCACTCAAACTGAGGATCTTCCCTTCACACGGACTGCGTGTGGTGTAGGCGCCTGATTTATAAATTCGGATGGTTAATTTTATGGCACGTCGTTCCAATAAGCCCTCTTTCAGAACCGATATAGCCATCACCCGACCATCGACGGGACTCACGACGGCATAAGGAATAGCGGGGATAGTCCTATAAGGATCACGGAACAACAAAAAACCGGCAATAAAGTACACAAGGCACAACAGCATCAACCAGGTCAATCCGTATTTGAAACCGACCAGAAACACGAATAGACCACCAAGGAAAAATGGCCAACCGTCACTTGCTAAAATCGGATGTTTTACATCTGCCATATTCGTTAGACTCTAGTTCATTGCCTTAATTCGTGATAAATCTTTAAACATGCGATCAGCTCTTGATCCATGGCATCATAGCGCGCAAGCGTTCGCCAACCTCTGTGATCGGGTGAGCCTCGCTGGCGGCACGACCTTTTCGGATCACGGGCGAATTATTGTTTATTTCTTGAGATAATTCGCGTGCAAAAGCACCTGATTGCACTTCCTTTAACATTGCACGCATCTCTTCTCGTGTACGCTCATTGATGACACGCGGCCCTCGCGTGTAGTCACCAAACTCCGCTGTTTCCGAAATAGATTGACGCATTCCAGCAATGCCACGCGAATATATCAGGTCAATGATCAGTTTCAGCTCATGCAAACAGGAAAAATAAGCCAGTTCCGATTGGTATCCTGCTTCAACCAAGGTTTCAAAACCTGCCTCGATCAAATGCGTGATGCCGCCACACAAAATAGCCTGTTCGGCAAACAGATCGGTTTCGGTTTCGTCTTTAATCGTAGTTTCAATGATTCCGGCCCGGCCATGCCCGTTCAATGCCGCATAAGCAAGAGCCCGGCGTTTGGCTTGCCCGGTGAAATCCTGGTGCACGGCTAACAAGGCGGGAACCCCTGCCCCCGCTACGTACATGGCGCGAACCTGATCGCCGATTCCCAACGGGGCAACCATGCAAACATCCAGATCTTTTCTTGGTTTTAGCGTTTCATAATGAATACTGTAGCCGTGCGCAAACAAAAGCATTGATCCACTGCGCAGGTGTGGTTCTAACACGCTCTGATAAATTGCCGGATGCGAACTGTCCGGACTCAAAAGCATTACTACATCTGCAGTGCGCACTGCTTCTTCAAGCTCAAGAGTAGTCAAACCCATGGACGTGGCTGCCGTCATGGATGGTGAGTCAGCTCGCAATGCAATCACAACATCGGCACCCGAGTCATGTAAATTCAAGGCATGGCTGCGGCCCTGCGCCCCAAAACCAATTATGGCAATACGCTGTTCAGCCAAAGCATCGCTGCTGATGTCTTTATCGTAATATGTACCCATGGGAATATTTTTCAGAATGCGTATTTCAGGTCTGGTGATGGCCAGCCGATTGTTTTTATTCAAGCGAGCATTCTAACACCGATACGCATCTCGCTATGGATTGTGACATAAAGCGTCAGAATCTCGGCAAGCAGCTATGCAACACATATACAAACAGGTTAAAATACACAGCTAATATATTGAATTTTAATCATTTTTACCAAAAGCCCTCTTCATGCGTCTAAGTCAATTCCCCCTCAACACACTCAAAGAAACTCCGGCCGATGCCGAAGTCATCAGTCACCAACTTATGTTGCGTGCCGGATTGATCCGCCGCCTGGCCTCGGGTTTATATTCCTGGTTGCCGCTGGGTATGCGCGTATTACGTAAAGTGGAGCAGATCGTTCGTGAAGAAATGCAAAATGCCGGCTCCCTGGAAATACTGATGCCCGCCGTGCAACCGGCCGAATTGTGGCAGGAGTCTGGACGCTGGGATCAATACGGTCCTGAATTATTACGCATGCATGATCGCCACAAACGCGAGTTTTGTTACGGCCCTACCCATGAAGAGGTAATGACTGATATCGCCCGTCGTGAATTACGCAGTTACAAACAATTGCCAATTAACTATTTTCAAATTCAAACCAAATTCCGTGACGAGATTCGACCGCGTTTTGGGGTGATGCGGGCGCGCGAATTCATTATGAAAGATGCCTACTCATTTCACATGGATGCGGACAGCCTGCAACAAACCTACGATGCCATGTATGACGCCTATTGCCGCATCATGGAGCGCATCGGGCTGGAGTATCGTCCGGTTGCTGCCGATACCGGCAGTATTGGTGGCAGTGCCTCGCACGAATTTCACGTGTTAGCCGACAGCGGTGAAGACGTGATCGCGTATTCCGATGCATCCGAATTTGCAGCAAACGTCGAACTGGCCGAAGCACTCGCACCGAGCACTGAACGTGCCGCACCAACAATTGATATGCATGAAGTTGTAACCCCGAATGCAAAAACCATTCAGGACCTGGTCGAACAATTTGACATTGAGATCACCAAAACACTTAAAACCCTGATCGTGCATGGACACCGGGATGACGAGGCAAAGTCTGCCACTCCACTAGTGGCATTACTGGTGCGTGGTGATCACACTTTGAATGCAATTAAAGCGGAAAAACTGCCATTGGTTGCCAGTCCCCTGTGTTTTGCCAGCGATGAAGAGATCAATTCTGCAATTGGTGCCAGCGCCGGCTCATTAGGCCCGGTTAATCTGGAAATGCCCGTTATTGTGGACCGCAGTGTGGCGGTAATGTCGGATTTTACCGCGGGTTCCAATAAGGACGGGCATCATTTTTTCGGCATCAATTGGGAACGTGACGCTAGCTATAGCGAGATTGCCGACCTGCGTGAAGTACAAGCCGGTGATCCGAGTCCGGACGGTCAGGGACATTTGCAATTGTGTCGTGGAATCGAGGTTGGGCATGTATTCCAACTCGGAGACAAATATTCAAAATCCATGCAACTCAGTGTGCTCGACAAGAATGGTAAAGCCGCCACTCCATTGATGGGGTGTTATGGCGTAGGGGTGACCCGACTGGTTGCCGCCGCGATTGAACAAAACCATGACGACAATGGCATTGTGTGGCAAAACAGCATCGCGCCTTTCCATGTGGCTATCGTTGCCTTGAATTACGAGAAATCTGACATGGTGCGCAGTAAGGCCGATGCATTGTATGAAGAACTCAAGTCCGCCGGTTTTGATGTTGTCTTGGATGATCGCAAAGCCCGGCCCGGGGTTAAGTTTGCCGATATCGAATTGATCGGAATTCCGCATCGCATCACAGTGAGTGAGCGGGGTCTGAAAAATCAGACACTGGAATACCGTGCGCGCACCGCAAGTGAAAATGAAGAAGTAGCCATTGACAACATAATGGAAAAAATATCCAATTGAATCATGCGATTTTTTAATCACAGCACAATTAACTTGAGTATCAAAAAGTCGCCAGGTAATGCGAGCGCTTTTGCTGTTGCTATAGCTATCTCCATACTATTGATGGCCTTTATGGCAACGCCTGCATTATTTGCCGCCTCGCATACCAATTCCCAGGGTCAGGCCTTTGACCCCGAATTGAAAAAGTTGTTAAAACACGTAGCCGACAAGAGTTCGAGCTTTGAAGATAAATTTGAAGCCCAGGTGTGGTTGACCGACATGAGTAATCGCCTGGGCAAACAGGTTAAAGACCACCAGGAGCGTATTGCTATTTTGACCGCCGTTCACAGGGAAGCAAAGCGTTCTGGCTTGCAACCAGAACTGGTTTTAGCGGTTATGGACGTGGAAAGCGCCTTTGATCGCTTTGCAATTTCGCGAGTTGGTGCTCGCGGCTTGATGCAAATCATGCCTTTTTGGCTGGACGAGATCGGTCGCCCAAATGACAACCTGTTTCACATCGACACCAATGTACGCTTTGGTTGTACTATTTTGAAATATTATATTGATATGGAAAAAGGCAACCTGTTTCGCGCTCTCGGGCGCTATAACGGCAGCTTAGGCAGAGCCAAATACCCGAATAAGGTGTTTAAAAAACTCAATAATCGCTGGTACGTCAACTAGGCCAAGCCCAATGGTCAATCTGCTTTTTTTAAGTCACACCCCGTCGCCCAATACCGCGGCTTTACGCGACGCGTGCCTGGAAGGCATCACCCATCCCGACATACAGAATATCTCAGTAACTTCATGCGATTATCTTTCTGCCGGCGTGGACGATGTGCAAAATGCCGATGGAATCATTCTGGGCACCACCGAGAATTTTGGTTATATGGCGGGTTTAACCAAAGATTTTTTTGAGCGCATTTACTATCCTTGCCTGGAGAGCAAGCAAGGCCTACCCGTTGCCTTGTACATTCGCGCTGGACTGGATGGTCAGGGAACAAAAGTTGCTGTCGGAAAAATACTGACCGGGCTCAAATGGAAACTGGTGCAAGAAACCCTGATCTTGCATGGCGAGTATAAAGAGTCGTTCAAAGACGAGGTCAGAGAACTGGGCATGAATTTTGCCGCCGGTTTGGAAGCCGGTATTTTTTAGTTAGAAGATTTTAAAACCTTCGAGCTCAAGTTCGCAACCTGCACCCACCTCGATTACCGAGTCTACTCTCGCCAGTTTCGGGCCCAGATGAAGCCACTGAAATAATTCTTCAATTAATTCGGGATCGCCCTGCGCCAAGACTTCCACTTGACCACTGTGCAGATTTTTCGCATAACCTGAGAGATTACGGCTGAGTGCTTGCTCTCGGGTGCTGGTGCGAAAAAAAACACCTTGCACTTTGCCGCTCACAATAAATCGTCGCACAATAATAGGCTTATTGCTGCTGTTTAGTTTTTCATCCATGCGATAATACTACCCCAAATTAATCATTAGATAACCTAAAACCATGATCAAGATTTACCACAACCCGCGCTGCTCCAAGTCACGACAAACTCTGGCCTTGCTGGAAGCACAACAAGTTGACCACAGCGTCATTGAGTACCTGAAAACTCCGCCGGGCAAATCAGAACTAAAGGACATCCTTAAGAAACTGAATAAAGAACCGCTTGAGATCATGCGTAAAAAAGAAAAGATCATGGATAAATTAAATATCGACCTTACAAGCAAGTCCGATGTGGAATTGATAGATTTGATCATCAAGCATCCTATTTTACTGGAGCGCCCGATCGTGGTGACGGATGAGGATGCAAGAATCGGACGTCCGCCCGAATCCGTACTCGAACTGTTCTAATAAAAAATATTTAATGACTGAACAATCTCAGAACAAATCTGTCCATGCGCCTGCTGAAATACCTGGCAGTATTAATGCTGTGTATTACCTTACGGTGATCAGTTATTTAATTGCATTGAGCGTGTTCATCTCGGGTTGGTACAGTTCGGGTCGACAGGTTTGGGGAATCTTGCTTTGTGTGCCTTTGGTATTACTGATTCCCGGTGTCATTGGAAAACGCCGTCGTTATTATCAATTGATCCCCAATCTTTTGGTTATATACATCGGCTGGAGTCTGGTTGAACGCATGATCGATAATGGCATGCAAACCAATGCCGGAATTGCCTTGTTTTTCTGGGTAATGTGTCTGGTGCTAATGCTTAAACTCATTCGTACACCGTATCTGGTGGACGGCAGGCATTATGTGGCAGATCCGGAAAAAAAGGCTAAGCGCCTGGCAAAAAAACAAGCCAGAGCAAAAAAGAATCAAGGCGGCTGAAGTCGAGAGCCAGTTTAGTTATGCAACTCGTTAATTAACTTCTGAAATTAATTTTCTGACAAATGGCACGGTCAATTTGCGTTGTGCTTCTAATGCGGCTTGGTCCGCCAATTCCAGCCAATTCATCAGACTGCCGAGTTCCCGCGGCAGGCGTTTCAAAATAAACTCCAAAGTCTCTTTTGGGATCTCCAATCCACGTTGCCGGGCGTGTAATAACAAGGCTTCAGACAAATACTCATCCGCTAGAACTGCTAAAGCATGGATCAATCCCGAGCTTAAGCGCGAACGCAGATCCGCCAGATCCAATCGCAAATCTGCCAAGGGTCGTGCTGCTGTCATAACCAGACTCGCGCGTTTTCCCGGCGCCCGTTCCAGGCGGCGATTAAACAGGTCAAACAATGCCTCTTCCCAATCTGCCTGGCCCTGGATGCGATCAATATTATCCAGGCACAACAACTGCACCTGTTCCCAGCCTTGCAAAATATCGGGAGGAAAATCGGGATTATCCAGATCCAGATACACGGCTTGCACATCTGCTGGGCAGGCATGACACATGGCCTGTAACAAATGTGTTTTTCCGGAGTTTTCCAATCCCGAAATAAACAAGGTTTCACCAATACTCGAATCCTTAGCCAGCATGCGACACTGCTGCACCAGGGCTTCATTTCCGTGGGCGACAAAGGTATCAAAAATTGCGTGGTCTGGCAGGCTTACGGCCAGGGCGAGTTGTTTCACGACCAATTCTCGTTATTTACAAAAAATCGTCGTCAAACGGATCATGTTTGTACAAACTGCGTGAGGCCTCGTCGTCAATCGATTGCTCTCTAGCGGACGCACCATAGGTGCTTAATGAGTCTTGTGCGTCAGACTTCTCAACACCAGAATCTTCTGCACTTGTATCTTCACTTTTAGCATCATCGATTTGGACATCATCGCTTTGGTCATCGTCATCCAGATAATCGTCTTCAATGAAATCTGCATAAAAGTGCCGCACAAAAACCGACAAAACTGCAGCGGCCGGGAGAGCAAGCAATACCCCAAAAAACCCGAACAACTGGCCACCAGCCATGACGGCAAATATTACCACTACCGGGTGTAAACCAATAGATTCGCCGACCAGTTTCGGCGTGAGCACGGTTCCTTCAATGGCCTGCCCGACGGCGAAAACCAGCACAACACCGGCCAACAGCAGCAGACCTCCGCCTTGAGCAAATGCGGTTATACCTGCCAGAAAAATACCGACAATAAATCCCAGGTATGGCACAAAACTCACCAATCCCGATAACACGCCGATTGCGATGGCATTATCCAGCCCGAGCATGCTCAGGCCAATTGAATAAATCACGGCAAGGCCGATCATAACCATCATTTGCCCGCGTAAAAAGCTACCCAGGGCCTGATCGGATTCTTTGGCGATCAAAAAAGTTTTCTCTTGATAGCGACGCGGGATGAGTGCACCGATCCTGGCGACCAGAAGATCCCAGTCACGCAATAAGTAAAACGCTAAAATTGGTGTTAAGGCAATAGTGAACACGGCACCGATGATGTTCGCACCGGACTTGGTCAGTGTACCCACCAGTTTAGTGCCCAGCTCACCCAGTTTATCGCCGTATTCACTGACCACCTGACTCCAACCAAAGCCACCTTCGCTACTTAGGCCCAGCCAACCGGCAACTTTGGGCAACAGCCCGGTTTCCAGCGCTTCAATATAAGACGGCAATTTTTGCGTAAAGGCCGATATCTGGCTTTTGATCATCGGCCCCAGCATCAGGACCAATAAAATGAGCAATATGGTCAAGCCAAAAAAAACGATCACTACGGCCAGGGTACGGCGTATGCGATAGGTCTCTAGCTTGTCCACCAATGGATCGCCAATATACGCCAGCAAGGCCGCGGCAATAAATGGCGTAAGAATGGGCGAGAGTTTGAACAACAACCAACCGATCAAAAAAACACCGATCAAATTGTATAAGCGATCTTGGGCAACCATGGCAATGTGCAAGTAACTGAATCAGGCGATATTTTGACACACTTAACCCTGGGCGTCAGTGAAATGCTCTCTCAGCAAGACCTGAATCTCGTGCAATAAAAGTGCCTTGAATGTGTCTGGGCCAGCTTGGGCATCGTGTACAATACGCGCCCATGACAACACAAAACAGCCAAAATTCAGGCTTGACCTATCGTGACGCCGGTGTCGACATCGAAGCCGGGAACGCTCTGGTCGAACGCATCAAACCCGCCATTAAGCGCACTCATCGACCCGGCGTCATGGGTTCACTGGGTGGCTTCGGCGGTTTATTCTCGCTCGATACGCAAAAATATCAGGAACCGGTTCTGGTTTCAGGTACTGACGGAGTTGGCACCAAACTTAAATTGGCCATCGATTCCGGGCGACATGAAACGGTTGGTATCGATCTGGTGGCCATGTGTGTGAATGACATCCTGGTACTTGGTGCAGAGCCATTATTTTTTCTGGATTATTACGCCACCTCTAAACTCGACGTGGACGTGGCCAGTGATGTGATCAGCGGTATTGCCAAAGGCTGTGAATTGGCTGGAGCCGCATTGATCGGTGGTGAGACCGCGGAAATGCCAGGCATGTACGCCAAAAACGATTACGACCTTGCCGGTTTTTGTGTTGGTGTGGCAGAAAAAGATCAGATCATTGACGGTAGCCAGGTAAAGGCCGGTGACCAATTGATCGGGCTCGCCTCATCCGGGATCCACTCCAATGGCTATTCCCTGGTGCGCAAAGTACTCGAACACAGTGGTATGGATTTTGAAACGGATCTGGATGGTAAATCATTGATCGACCATCTTATGCACCCTACGCGAATTTACGTAAAAAGTATTTTAGACGTATTACAAAACCACAGTATCAATGCCATGGTGCATGTTACCGGTGGCGGGCTGACCGAAAACATTCCACGCGTATTACCAGACAACGTAGATGCTGTGATCGAGACCTCGGCCTGGACCTATCCCGCTATTTTTCAGTGGTTACAAACACAAGGCAAGATTGCCGACGCGGAAATGCGCCGTACCTTTAATTGCGGTATTGGCTATATATTAGTGGTCAGCCCTGAACAAACAGACGCAATTGTCGCTGCCTTGACTGATTGCGGTGAGCAAGTTATTCGCTTGGGAGAAATCACTCCGGGCAAGCAGATCGTTCAATATCGCTAATTAAGTCATTATTATGTTTGAGATCGTGGTGCTCATATCCGGAAACGGCAGCAATTTGCAAGCCATTATTGATGCACAGCAAAGCTCAGACTCGCCAGCTCGCATCAAAGCCGTGATCAGCAACAAGCCCAAAGCGTTTGGATTGCAACGCGCAAAAGAACATGCGATTCCCGCTTACTGCATCCCAGGCAGAAAACAGCAATCACGTGAAGAGTATGACCAACGCTTGATGACAATTCTGGACAAGCTCAAGCCTGACCTGATCGTACTGGCGGGCTTTATGCGAATTTTCACGCCACAATTAGTCGAACGCTTTGCCAATCGCATTATCAATATCCATCCCTCCTTGTTACCTAAATACAAAGGCTTGCACACCCACCAACGCGCGCTGGATGCCGGAGACCGCGAGCACGGTTGCAGTGTGCATCTGGTAACCGCCGAACTAGACGATGGACCGGTAATTGCCCAGGCGAAAACCGAAATCAACAGCGGCGATAATAGTGAATCGCTTTCAGCCAAGGTTCAGAAACTGGAACATACACTGTATCCTGAAGTAATAGACTGGTTTGCCCGTGGGCGCTTAAGTTGTAAAGATCAACAAGTGTGTCTTGACGGAACCCCGCTTGAGCAAGCCTATCTAATGAACCAGGCCTGATAATCACTTGGAAGTTACATGCACTTATTGACAAACACTATTGAAAAAAACAAGCATCAACTGCTTAGTCTGTTGCTGTTGACTTGCGCAATGGCCTTCAGTTTACCTGCGCTTGGTGCTGATACCGATGCGGAGATTTCCGGCGAAGTGAATACAGTTTTTGCGGCTGATATTACACCCGCATTGATGCCCTACCACGCCACCTATCAGGCCAGATTCGGCAGCATATCCGGGCGCGCCAATATCGAACTCAAACTTGACCCTGAAACCCGAACCTACACCTATTATTCAGTCACCAAACCGAAAGGTATCGCCAAACTCATGGGTAAGATCCGTGAATGGACAATTTTTCAAACCTCAGACGTACAAGTAATCCCACAAGAATACGTGCACAAAAGTCGTGACCAACAACATATTCGCTATAACTGGAAAACCAAGCTGGCAGAAAGTAATGCCGATGGTAATGTTAAAAATCTGGAACTAAGCGGCAATGAATACGATTTACTGAGTTTGCAAATGCAGTTAATGCTGGATGCAAAACACGCGCAACTGAAATCAAGTTATTCAGTGATCAAAGACAATGAAGTCAAAGCTTATCAAGTGACCGGTCTGGGTGAAGAAAAAATCGAGTTAATGCAACAAACTTTGAATGCAATAAAACTCAAACAACAACGCGCTGGTTCAAGCCGACATATGTTGATGTGGTTGGCTCCTGAATTGGATTACGCTGTGGTCAAAATGCAGCAATACAAAGGCGAGACATTACGGGCAACCCTGGACATGACCGCGTACAAAGCCAAACCGCTTGTTGTAAAAACGCTTGAATCTGGTGGCTCTGAACAATCTAAAAAAAGCGTACGCGAAAAACTCAACTACTGATTGGTACCAGTACGCTTAAGCAAATTAACTCAGGTTTTGGGTAAGGTTACGCCCTGCTGACCCTGATACTTACCGCCGCGATCTTTGTACGAGGTTTCGCAGACTTCATCCGATTCAAAAAACAACATTTGTGCCACACCTTCATTCGCGTAAATACGCGCCGGTAACGGGGTTGTATTTGAGAACTCCAATGTCACATGGCCTTCCCATTCCGGCTCCAGCGGTGTGACATTCACAATAATGCCGCAGCGTGCGTAGGTAGATTTTCCAAGGCACACAGTCAGCACATTACGCGGGATACGAAAATACTCAACTGTACGTGCCAGGGCAAATGAATTGGGCGGGATAATGCATTCACTGGCTTGCACATCCACAAAACTGTTTTCGTCAAAATGCTTGGGATCAACAATGGCGGAATTAATATTGGTAAAGATCTTGAATTCATTGGCACAACGCACGTCATAGCCGTAACTGGACGTGCCATATGAGACTACACGGTCTTCATCGTGGTAGCGGACTTGTCCGGCCTCGAAAGGCTCGATCATGCCCTGCTCTTCTGCCATACGACGTATCCAGCGATCCGATTTTATACTCATAATGAATTCTCTTTAATGCATGTTTAATGCGTTTTTGCACTTAGCCTGGTTGTTGTTTAGTAAGTGATTGTAATGGATTTCTATGTTCAGGTATTTTCCACAACAATATTGGGAAACTTGCTCGAATAGTCTTTTTGACTTTGCGCCAAGGATGCCAGCATACGCAAGGCCGCATGTCGATAAGCCTTGGCAACGGTACTTTCTGGATCAGCGGCTACCGTTGGGTTGCCGGCACCGATCTCCTCACGAATGCGGGTGCTTAAGGGAACCGACGCCAGTAATTGAGTCTGATAATCACGCGCCATTTCAGCGCCACCGTGAGAGCCGAAAATATCCGATTCTTCGCCGCAGTGCGGGCACACAAAGGCCGCCATATTTTCCAGCACTCCAAGTATTCTGACATTAACCTTGTTAAACATTTGTAAACCTTTTTTAGCGTCCAGTAATGCAATATTTTGTGGCGTGGTAACAATGACGGCACCGCTCAATGGCACGCGTTGCGACAAGGTTAATTGGGTATCGCCGGTTCCGGGTGGCATATCCACGATCAAATAATCAAGTTCGCCCCAACGCGTGTCCATGAGCAATTGTGTCAGTGCCTGGGTCACCATCGGACCGCGCCACACCATGGGCTGATCTTCGCCCACCAGGAAGCCGATCGACATACATTTGATGTCATGTGCTTGCAATGGCTCGATGCTTTTCCCGTCGGGGCTTTCCGGTTTGGTCCCGGAAAGTCCAAGCATGCTGGGAATACTTGGACCGTAAATATCGGCGTCCAAAATTCCTACTGCGGCCCCTTCTTGCGCTAAAGCGATTGCCAGATTGACGGCAGTGGTCGATTTCCCGACACCACCTTTACCCGATGCAATCGCAATAATATTCTTAATACCACTTAAGGGTTTTAGATGTTGTTGAACCGCGTGTGATCGCACCTTCCAGCTGATCTGTAACTGACAAGCATGCTCCGGATATTTCTGCCTGATGCGTTCCAGAATGTCATTTTTCAGGCGTTTTGCATGCTGACTTATCGGAAAAGGATAGATAAGATGAACTTCTGGCTGATCGGCATTACCCAGATTGTGTAATTCCTGCACAATACCCGCGTTTATGGCTTTGCCAAGGCTCATGTCCAGGACTGGATCATGAACATCGTTCAAGATGCCGTGCAGATCAAAATTAGCAAGATTTTTCGTCATATTTTTCAATTAGTTAGGATGTTTTTCGTTGTACAGATGTACGCCAATAGCTATCAGGCGCGCATTGTACCTTAAACGATTTTTTTGTGTCAGGCATTAAAACCAATTGCAGCAGTCTATATTGATGTGTCATCAGGTAAAAAAATCCAGCAAATTCAGACTGTTATCGTGTAAGATTAAGAATAGAGTAAAGTGTCAAAAGAAACTAGTAAAACGGAACGGGCGAATACATTTCTAATAAAAACAAATGGCATTATTTACAGGACATAGAGCAGACAGGAACATTAAAAAACTGGTTACAGCCGTAAACCAGTCAAACAATGACGCCTATAAGGAAGCTATTAATAATCTTACCAATCTGGGTGAGAGTGCCCTGCCATACGTTTATGAAGCCATGGATTATGTCAATGAGGAAGCTCGCAATGGCCTCACCCATGTAGTGTCACGCTTGACCGATAGCAGTAGTTTGCAATCCATAGTTCATCAGCTTGAACACTCCAACCCTAAAGTCAGCAATGCAGTAAGCAATGCCTTGATCCAGACTCGCAAAATAAATCCAAATGCTTTACTCGAATTTCTCAAAGACCCTGCCGTTCCGAATAACAAACTGTATGTGATATTGGGAACGCGCGAAGACGAACTGGACGCCGGGCGTCTAATTAGTACAGCGTATGATCTGGAAATTTCTGACAAAGACCAGATCTTTAAAATTGTTGAGCGCATTATTACCCAAGATCAGCTTAACGATCTTTTGGGCCGAGCCACCGGTAAAGACCCGGTGATCAGGGCTCACATTATTCGCATACTGGCAAAATTCCGTGACACCAAAGTTGTGCGCACTTTGGAAGGTTTACTGAATGATAAAAACGCCATTGTGCGAAAAGCGGCACTGGAAAGCCTGACCAAACTCGGAGCAGCGGCCGACATAAAAAGCTTGTGCGCCATGCTTGAAGACAATGACATCGGAGTGCAGGAACAAGCCGTTGAAGCTATCTCGCGCCTTAACCATCCAGATACAGCTAAACACTTGCTCGATGTATTGAAGTCGGAAAACGAATACGCTCGCCGTTCAGCTGTTGAAGTCCTGAATGACATCGGCACGGTTGAGAATATGAAACAATTGCTCCAGGCAATTCTCGACGAAGACTGGTGGGTACGCTCGCGTGCTGCCGATGCCATGTCCAAGATCGGCGGACCAAAAGTTGTCGATTCTGTGCTTGGCTTAATTCACGATGAGAACGAAGACTTACGTCGCATTGCGGTAGAAATATTAGTTACCACAAAAGATCCACGCGCCGAACAACAACTCATCAAAGCCTTGCAAGATGATGACTGGTGGGTGCGCGAAAGAGCCGCCGATGCATTGTCAGAAATGGGCAGCGGTGGCGCCATTCCCAATCTGGTAAAAATTCTTGGGAAAAACCCCAAGTCTGATCCGATCATTATTCGCGCGATTGGCAAATTGGGCAATGAGAACAATGTTGCACAAATTATGCCATATGCCGAGAAAAGCGATGAATTGGTGAAAGTTGAAGCTTTGCGTGCCGTGATCGACCTGGCTGGAAAAGATACCGTCAAACATGTAGTGGCATTGCTCAAAGACCAGGCCAATAAAACCGAGAACATGGAGACCAAGGATGTCATTCGCATAGGCATTCAACAACTCGACCGTACCTATTTCAATGTCTTGATGGAAGATGGCAGTCCGGTTGATCTGCCTCCCTTACCCACCGCACCGGTCGAGGCTACGGGCGCCCTTGCCGCTTCAACCATGTTGATTGACGAAAAGGATGTTAAAAAAGCCATAGAAGAGGCTCGGCCAAATCTCGATATCGGGAAACTCAATCCGGGTGACGTACTAGAGAATCGCTATAAATATCTCAAGCGAATTGGCAAAGGCGCCTTTGGCACAGTCATTCTGATGGAAGATACCGCCGTAGGCGAACAGATCATATTGAAATTCCTGAACGCACATATTGCTGCTGACTCGGAAACCATGCAACGCTTTGTGCATGAATTGAAATTCTCACGCAAAATTACCCACAACAATGTGATACGAATTTTTGATTTCTTGAATATCCAGGGCGTATTTGCGATTTCCATGGAATACTTCCCGTCCAAAGAACTCAGTGATGTGATCCGGGGTGAACCCATAGATTCACAACGGGCCCTCAAGATTGCTATCGATATTTGTAACGGCATGATAGCGGCGCACGAAGTTGGCATCGTGCATCGCGACCTCAAACCCGCAAATGTATTGATCGATCATCATGACGAGATCAAGGTCGTGGATTTTGGTGTGGCTGCCGCACAAAGCAGTGGCGATACGCAACTTACCAAAACCGGGTTCGTGATCGGCTCACCAAAATACATGGCGCCCGAACAAATTCTTGGCAAAAAAGTTGACCAGCGTGCGGATGTTTATTCTTTGGGTGTCATTTTGTATGAAATGTTTACCGGTGTTGCACCTTATACCAAGGGTGATCACATGGCGGTTATGTATCAACACGTGCAAGGCAGTGCTGAAGCGCCACACTCAGTCAACCCGGAGCTAGACATGGCGATCAGTGAGATCATCACTACCGCAATGACCGTGAATCGCGACGACCGCTATCAAACCATGCATCAATTACAAGAGGCTTTGCAAGGTTTGGTTGTTGAGTAAGCTCAATTTCAAGTAATACCTCACCCTTGTTTTCAAACTAGTACTTGCACAGAGCTGATACGCTCGACATAATACAACGCATGGCCAGAATTGATGCTTTCCTCAAACTCGGACTTGCCCAAGGCTGTTCCGATATTCATCTCGCGGTTGGCGTTCCACCCATGCTACGCATGAGTGGTGACCTGCTACCAATTAAATTTCGTAACCTGACGTCGACCGAACTGGACAGCTATATCAATGAAATCCTCAACGAAGTCCAAATAAAAGAATTCAATAACGGTAATGATGTTGATTTTTCCTATGTGACCGAACAAGGCACACGCTTCAGGGCCAACGTATTTCGCAAAACCAGTGGCAGTGGTGCGGTATTCCGGTTTATCCCAACCGAAGTCCCAACACTGGAAAAGCTCAATCTACCGCCGATAATTCAAAAATTAACCAATTACCATCAAGGCATGATTTTGGTCACTGGTGCAACAGGTACGGGAAAATCAACTACCCTGGCGGCGATGATCGATCACATGAATGCCAATCGTGCGATCAATATCCTCACCCTGGAAGACCCGATCGAATTTGTGCACCCAAGTAAACAAGCTCAAGTCATTCATCGCGAAGTGGGGACACATGTAAACAGTTTTTCACATGGCCTGCGCGCCGCCTTACGTGAAGATCCGGACGTAATCCTGGTTGGTGAATTGCGCGATGAGGAGACCATTACCCTCGCCATGGAAGCCGCGGAAACCGGGCATCTGGTACTAGGCACCATGCATACCACCACAGCGGTTAAAACCATCGACCGGGTCATCGATGCCCTGCCCGGAGAAAAACGCGAGCAAGCCAAAATGTTTCTGGCCACAAGTTTGAAAGGTGTGATCAGTCAAGTGCTGTGCAAAACCGCAGAAGGCCGTGGTCGGCAAGCTGCACTGGAGATCATGGTGCCAAATCGCGCCATCAGTAAATTGATCATGGAAGATAAAATTCACATGATCAAGTCACAGTTACAAACCGGTAAAGAAGATGGCATGCAATTGCTCGACCAGCACTTAATGCAGCTGGTCGAGAATAAAGTGATCGATCCGGACGATGCCTATATTTACGCGCAAGAAAAAGGTCCTTTTGAACGATATGCCAGCCCTGATGTGATCACCCCGGAATAATTTGAACACTTATGAGTACTTCACCAGAAAACCATATCGACAAATTCCTCAAAATGATGGTCAAAAATGATGGATCTGACCTGCATTTTCTGGCCCGTAATCCGCCACGTACACGGCGTTACGGAAAACTCATGGCTCTGGATAAAAAAATTCTTGAACCATTAGAGGTACAAGAAGCCATATTTCAAATGATGAATCAACGCGCCTTGAGTGAGTTTGAAAACGATCATCAGGCCGATTTTGCCTATGCCCTGCCAGGAATTGCCCGATTTCGAGTTAACGCCTTTCGGCATCTCAATGGCATGGGTGCGGTCATGCGTACCATTCCGGAACAACCTCTCACTTTGGAACAATTACATACACCTGAGGTGATCAAAAAGCTGTGTATGCACAAACACGGCCTGGTCCTGGTCACGGGAAAAACCGGCTCGGGTAAATCAACCACCATGGCCGCAATGATCGATCATCTTAACCGCACGACCAAAGGGCATATTCTGACCATCGAGGATCCTGTGGAATTCCGGCATGTCCGGGTGAAGAGTCTAATCAGTCAGCGTGAGGTCAAAGCGCACACCAAAAGTTTTGCTGATGCCTTGCGCTCTGCCTTGCGCGAGGACCCGGACGTTATTCTGGTGGGTGAGATGCGTGATGCTGAGACTATTGGTATTGCTGTAACCGCCGCTGAAACAGGAATTTTGGTGATGGGCACCCTGCATACCAACAGTGCTTCCTCAACCGTCGAACGAATTATTAACGTATTTCCATCAAGTGAACAAAATCAAATTCGCACTATGCTCTCCACCTCGCTGCGTGGCGTGATCTCGCAACAACTTTTGCCGCGTGCGAGCGGCAAAGGCCGAGTTGCAGCGCTGGAGATATTGGTGAACAATTCGGCGGTTGGCAACATGATCAGACAGGGAAAAACCGAGCAGATCGACAATGCCATCACCAGTGGTAAACGCTATGGCATGCAAAGTATGGACGGCGCGCTAAAAGCTCTGGTCGCCGATGAAACCATTACCGGCGAACAAGCCTATATGAATGCGTTTAACAAAAGCAGTTTCGAACAATACGCCCCGGAAAACCAGTCCGAAGATTAAGCCTGTACCCATTCTAAAATATTTCTCTGTAACTGCGAACTGCTGCATTCTCGCGGCAGCAATAGCCCGCCTGTGGCATAATGAGCGGCAATTCGGTTCTGTACCCAACAATTATCTAGATGACTGAAAAACAAAGAAAAATAATCGTAACCGCCGCCCTGCCTTACGCCAATGGAGCTATCCATCTTGGTCACATGCTGGAGTATATTCAAACCGATATCTGGGTGCGTTTTCAAAAATTACGCGGGCACGATTGTCAATTCGTGTGGGCCAGTGACGCGCATGGCACGCCGATAATGCTCAGCGCCCGTAAACAGGGCATTACGGCGGAAGAACTGATCGAGAAAATGAAAACGGAACATCAAGGTGTATTCGATGATTTCCAGGTTGCCTATGACAATTTTCATTCCACGCACAGCCAGGAGAACCAGGACATTGTGGAGGAGATCTTTGCCAAACTCAAAAGCAATGGACATATCCAGGAAAAAAAGATCGAGCAGGCCTATGACGCCGAAGCCAAAATGTTTTTACCTGACCGGTTTGTCAAAGGCACTTGCCCGACCTGCAAAAGTCAGGATCAAAATGGTGACAGCTGTGAAGTGTGTGGCGCCACCTATAACCCGACCGACCTGATCGATCCGGTTTCCGTGGTGAGCGGCACAACCCCGATCCAGAAAAAAACCCTGCATTACTTTTTTGCTTTATCCAATTTTACACAAGACCTGCAAGACCTGGTTCACAATGGTCTGGTGCCCGGCAGTATGGCGAGTAAACTGGATGAATGGTTTGAAGCCGGACTTCAGGACTGGGACATTACCCGTGACGCGCCCTATTTCGGGTTTCAAATTCCTGGCAGTGAAGATAAATACTTTTATGTGTGGCTTGATGCGCCAGTTGGCTACATGGCAAGTCACAAACAACTATCGCACCGCACCGGTAAAAATGATTTCCCCCAAGCCTGGCAAAAAAACAGTGAACACGAGATCTATCATTTTATCGGCAAAGATATTGTATATTTTCATGCTTTGTTTTGGCCTGCGGTTTTAGCCGGCGCCGGCTACAAAGTGCCAACAAAAATTTTCCCACACGGTTTTTTGACCGTGGATGGCAAAAAAATGTCCAAATCTCGCGGCACCTTTATCAAGGCCCGCACCTATCTGGATAATCTGGCACCGGAATATCTGCGTTATTACTTTGCGGCTAAACTCAATGCAAGTATTGATGACATCGATTTAAACCTGGAAGACTTTGTACAAAAAGTTAATTCGGATCTGGTCGGTAAATTGGTGAATATCGCCAGTCGTTGTGCCGGATTCATCCATAAGCTTTTTGATGGTGAACTGGCGGATGGATTGGATGATGCCGAGCTGTATAGCGACATGCTGGAATCATCTGAATTTATAGCCCGCAGTTACGAAGATCTTGAATATCATCGCGGCATGCGCGAGATCATGCGTCTAGCCGACGTGGCCAATCGATACATAGACGAGAAAAAACCCTGGATCATGGCCAAAGGTATCCAGGACGATGCTGAAATGGCGCGTGCAGTGCAAAGGGTTTGTACCCAGGGCTTGAATTGCTTCCGCGTATTGGTGCACTACCTCAAACCGGTCATTCCCGAATTGGCTAAAAAAGCTGAAGCCTTTTTAAATATTACTTCACCGAGCTGGAATGCCATACAAGCCCCCTTACTCGATCATCGTATTGAAAAATTTAAACCACTGCTCACGCGTGTTGACAGCAAAAGTATTAACGCGATAGTAGAAGCGAGTAAAGAGGACTTACAGGTCAGCCCAAGTGATTTGAGCACAAGTAAAATTGAAGCGCTGGCTCCCGAGATCAGTTTTGATGATTTTGTTAAAATTGATCTGCGCGTAGCCCGTATTTTATCTGCCGAGATAGTCAAGGATTCAAACAAACTTCTCAAGTTAATCCTGGATTGCGGTGATCGTCAACGCGTGGTGTTTTCCGGCATCAAGGCCAATTATTCACCGGCTGACATTGAAGGTCGCCTGACCGTAGTCGTAGCAAACTTAAAGCCCAGGAAAATGCGTTTTGGCGTCTCAGAAGGTATGGTTTTATGCGCTGGAGGCAATAATTCTTCGGGCGAAGAAGAGATCTATTTACTCGACACCGACGTCAAAGCCTGGCCAGGTATGCGTATCACTTGATTCAATCCAACTAGGTAGCTAGATAAAAAAATAGACCATGACCGAACTCTTTCTCATTATTGTCAGTACGGTATTAGTGAATAATTTTGTCTTGGTCAAATTCCTTGGACTTTGCCCGTTTATGGGCGTATCGCAAAAACTCGAATCTGCGATTGGCATGGCCCTGGCAACAACTTTTGTTTTAACTTTATCTTCGGTGTGCAGTTACTTACTCAACACCTACTTCTTGCAACCATTCGGGATTGAATTTCTGCGCACCATCAGTTTTATTCTGGTGATTGCGATTGTGGTGCAATTCACTGAAATGGCGGTTAAAAAAGTCAGCCCGCTGCTGTACAAAATTCTTGGCATCTACCTGCCATTGATCACCACCAATTGTGCCGTATTGGGTGTTGCTCTACTGAATGTACAGGAGGCGCACACTTTTGTGCAATCGGTATTTTACGGCTTTGGTGCCGCCCTCGGTTTTTCTCTGGTTATGATCTTGTTTGCCGCAATGCGCGAACGTTTGCAAGCGGCCCAGGTTCCGGTCACATTCCGTGGCGCAGCGATTGCCTTTATTACCGCAGGCATGATGTCATTGGCCTTTATGGGCTTTACCGGTCTGGTGAGGTTCTAGGAATTGATATGCTTATCTCGGTCCTGATCTTTGTCATTATTGCCTTGATCTGTGGCGCACTCCTGGGACTGGCTGCGGTTCGTTGGGCAACGCGCGAAGACCCGCTGGTTGAAAAGATCAATGCACTATTGCCACAAACCCAGTGTGG